>JACDGI010000127.1 GCA_013821665.1 Anaerolineae bacterium | reverse complement strand
CTATGATGAAACGATCAAGCTGGGCTTCCGGCAGTGGGAATGTACCGGCCATTTCGATGGGGTTTTGGGTAGCGATGATGAAAAAGGGATGCGGCAGCGTGTGGGTTGTGCCATCGCTGGTGACTTGTCCTTCAGCCATGCTTTCCAACAGACTGGATTGGGTGCGCGGTGATGCACGGTTAATCTCATCGACGAGGACGATATTGCCGAAGATTGGCCCCTCCATAAATTCAAAACGCTGTTCACGCTGGTTATAAATCGCGCCGCCGGTGATGTCGCCGGGTAGTAAATCGGGCGTACATTGGATGCGCTTGAAGGTGGCGTGGATCGTTCGTGCCAGCGCTTTCGCCACCAGTGTTTTGCCGATGCCCGGTACATCTTCTAATAAGATGTGACCCTTAGCGATGAGTGCTGCCAGCATCAGCTTCAATTTTTGATCGTCAATGACAACGGCGCTTCGTAAGGCATCCGTCATTTGTTGAATGATGGCTGCCGAGTCGGGATTGGGGGTAGGCTTAGGAGCGTGACCGTTGGTCGAAACCTGTGTGAGCAGCATCTTATCATCCTCAAACCAGCTAAATTGAATGTGATGTCTAAACTAATGTCAGTATAAGCGGGGAATAGTCTACGCCAGACCACCCAATTCTTAGGGGATAACGGGATGACCTCAATACTTAGGGACATTTAAGGATGGGAATTTGTGCTGTTAAATGCTGCAAATGTTGCAGTTATTATTGCATTTGTCGCATAAATTGCATATTTGCCGCCGAAATGTCAGGCGGATGTGAGGGAGGTAGCCACCAAATGGTCATTTTGTGTCGGCGGGAGGCTCGGTTAATACCGCTGAAATGACACAAATGCAGCGGATGGCTCGGCTAATGCCACCGCCGTGCAATTTGTGCATTATAAAAGCGGTTATAAGAGCCAAGTTTCAAGCATACGCTGAATCTATTGGCGGCAGTGGCGGCGGCGGCATCGGGCTGCCATTAGGCATTGCTGCTATGATCGCAAACAAGGTTAGGTAGGACTGCATTTAATGGTGGATTGTCAAATCCCCTCCCTAAATCCCTCCCCGCTTCGCAGAGAGGGACTTGAAAAACCATTCTCTTTTCCTCAGTGTCAGGTTGCAGAAAGCGATTTTCAAGCCAAGCGGCATCTTCTTGTGGTCTCCACCGTTTTGTGGTGCTACACAGTCTTATCCCCTCTTCTATTTTAGAACATAAGTTCATAAATTGTCAATGCGATTCGGTTCGAGTTTTCAAACCTAGAAGGTCACTGATTTAACTCATTTTGGGGCGATCAATTGAGGTCACCTAAATCAGCGGGAAGAGACCTTCGGTTCGATAGATTGGGCCGCTCGTTGTCAGATGACTGGAGAATAAAATGAATTGTGTGACCTCAAAAGCGTCTGTTTTAAAGGATTGGTGAAGTGCCATATAGTGCTGCACATTAGCGGTTGATGGTGGTATTTTAAAACGCGCCAAGGTGATATGCGGTGAAAAAGTGTGGTCGGCAGGCTCAAATCCAATGCCGGTAATGATTTGCTCAATGCGGTTTTGAAGGGTGTAGAGTTTGTCGTCTGCTTGTATCCCTGCCCAGATGACGCGCGGATTGCCTTTCGGTGGGAATTGGCCGATGCCTTGTAAGGCCATTTTAAACGGGGTGGCACGAATGGTCGCCAACCCCGTTTGAAGTGCTGCTTGTTGTGCGGCATCCACATCACCGATGAAGCGCAGTGTGAGGTGCATTTGGGCATGTGTAATCCACCTCGCGCCAGCCAGACCAACACATAACGCTTTAAGCCGCGTCTTGAGGGCTTCAGGCAAATCAAGCGCTAAGAATAAACGCTGCATTGACTTCGTTAGGGTACGCTCTTGCACCAACTGGCGGTACAAGATGTGGTCGTACTCTCGTTGTTCACTTCCGGCAGCGCTGCGAATTGGTCGACACTGACCGACGAAGCGCTGAAATCAATAAAGACCTCAAAGCCATTACCGCGCACCAACATCATCTTAGAAAACTGGGTATAGCTGCGTCCAACGGTTGTGATTGGCTCACCGACTGGAATGCTGCCGGTTGGATGCCGCCCGAAACGGTCAAGGAAGGCCACCGCATAGGGACTGGTAATTTGTACCGCGCCATTATTATTAGCTGAGGCGACAGTACCACCCGTAGGCGCTTTGCGGTTCGGTAACAAATTGGCTTCCGCATAAGCAGTCGCTTGCAATTCGGCTAAGCGGCAGAAATCACCCGAAAATGGATCAATATTCAGTTTATAACCAGCGGTGCGTTCAAGGACAAAAACCAGTGTTTGGACACTGCGGTCACAGCGAATAACGGGATCAGATCCCTTCCATCCCGGAGGACGCACACTGGGAGGGTTCACTTGATCCGCTAATAGTTCCAAATCGTGGCGAATGTCGCGTGAAATGGCATAGGCTGTACTGGGAACGGCACCAAACCAACCGGCAGGGCGTTGATCTGGCCCTAAGATCTGCCCAGCGAGTAATTCCAAATCCAGACGGATGAGAATAGGCAGTTGAATATTGGTAATATCGCCATTGCCTGTCCAACCGACAGGCCGTTCTGCACCCATATTCTGAATGACCAGAAGATCCAAATCCGCGCGCGCGTCTGTCAATAAGGCCAGCGCATTTGGTTCTATGGGTGAGGCGGGTGCGGCAGCGGTGGGTTCAACGGTGGCGATTGCGGTCGGTGCTGGAAAAGTTACGGTTGTTTGCACGCCCTGTGCAGACGGATCAGGTGTCGTCGCTGGCGTATCCTGTGCGGCAATCACCAGCGGCAGTGCCAACACCAACCCAATCATTGACATCACAAAAATACTTCGGCGCACTGTGTAAACTCCTTATACAAGGGCTAGTCAATATTTGCATTATACTGTGGTTGATTGTTTCCCGCGCGTAAACACTTATGGGCCAAAGTGCCTATCTTTAATCGACCATAGATAACCAGTAATGCAAGCTTAACCCCCTCATCCCAACCCTTCTCCCCCGAACTCAAGGGAGGAGGGCTTTAAGAGACTCTTTTGAGGCGAAAATCGAGTATAGAGCAAGTTACAAAAAGGGCAAAAGTTATATACTTATGCCCTTAATTCTATATCACCTTACGAACCTTGTTTGTCATCTTTGGGCAGCGGTGGAATGGGTGGACGCGGCTTTTTCCCGCTGTCTTTGTCCCGTCGTAATGTCGATAGCGTGTTTGAAAATGAGAAGGCGGAATTATCCCGTGATGGCACAGGCGGAATAGGTACTACATCCTCCGATTTAGGCAGCACAGGCATGATGTCCGTGGTCATCAATTGCTCGGTATCAGCCTGCCGGATGGGGGGCGGAGTCATCATCGACGGCAAAGTCTTCGGTGCGGATTCAGGTATGGTTATAGGCGGTTCTGCTCGTACAGGTACAAGGCGTTGGCTGTCGCTAAAAATCGCCCGGTCAAACTCGGTAACGGTGAGTTGATGTACGGGTGTTGCCAGCATTTGCTTCATGATTTCGACGCTGTCAGTGCGGAGCTGTTTGTAGGCTTCGCGTGCGAGATTACCCGCTTCCAATTCATCCAGAATGAGATCCATCAAGCCCACGAGTTCCATTTCGGAGACCGTTGGGCTAAATTGACGCTGCACAATATAAGGGGCGACGAATCCCGCCATGCGCTGGATCACAGGCGTGGCCGTGCCGCGTAGATAAACCATGATCGGCCACTTGTTATCAGTGGCGTGCAAACTCACTTGATTGAAGGACGGAAACAAATCGTGGCATATGCGACGATAAAGCGCAACGTAATTATTAGCCCAATCTTGAATCACCGTTCCGATATTTTGCTGAATACTGAGCAGAGAGTAGGGCTGGTCAGCCATCAATACCAAAATGTTGTAACTGGCTAAGCCCCGTGCCAAGCGTGGCAGCCGTTCATCAAATGTACCGCGTCGATCCCACATCGGTAACAGCGGTTGGGCATATTGTTCGGTCAGTGCTACCAGAACATTTTCATCTCGTTGGTCCATAATGTTTCTAAAACCTGTAATAACTGCTTACGTCGGTATCAAGTTACGCTGGCTGACTTTCCATTCCCTAACATCACCTTTGAACATCAATCTGAATATTGAAACCGATTGATTGTGGCAGCGCGATCCAAAAGGGCTGCACCAAATCATAGGGACAGTCGCCTTCCGTCACAAACTGTAATTGTATCGCTTCTTGCTTTTGCGCGTCATCTCGCCGGACACTTTGTACATCATGGCGTGCGGTGCAGCCTGTTCCGCTGCTCCACAAGCCCACAATGATTTCACCATTGTTAAAAGGATAATCAACGCGAATCACAGGATCTTCACACAACTGGCTCTGGTCAATTTGAGAATAAAAAGCGTCTAAGGCCGTCGCGTTGGAGATGCTGAAGACACGCCCAGCCGTGTTTAAGGCTGCCTCAAAACACACACCTTCCATGATGCTGCTTACATCTGTCCAACCGTAATCCGGCGTAGCGGTAACAATATTTATAGGGGTGGGTTGAATTGTCGGCATCTGTACTGCGGGCGGTGTAGCGGTAGGAATGGGTTCCAAACGGATACAACCGGACATCAACAATAGCCCTAGCCATGCCAGCTTTAGGAGCAAACGAAAATTCGATATTACATTCGGTATTTTCCTCACGAGTATTAAGAGAATTAAACTCGCATGACAGTCTAAAGCATGGTAAGATGCAAAGGGTATTGATCGTGTCTCAAATCTAGGTTCAACCATGCGAATTCTCGTTATTTCTGATATTCACGCCAACCTCACAGCCTTCAAAACCGTTCTCGCAGATGCCAAAGACGAGTGGGAATATGTTTGGTGTTTGGGCGATGTTGTCGGGTACGGCCCTGATCCGAATGAATGTGTCGAGTTATTGCGGTCGCTGCCACATCTTTGCCTCGCGGGCAACCATGACTGGGCGGCGCTCGGACGTTTAGATATTCGTACTTTTAACCCTGATGCACGCGTCGCAGTCAATTGGACTCGCGAAACGTTGACCAAGGATAATGTCGAATACCTCGACGCTTTGCCCACCACCTTTGTGATTGGCAATTATACACTTGCACATGGCAGCCCACGCGAACCGGTATGGGAATATATTCTCGAACCCTTGATCGCGACGCTTAACTTCCCGCATTATGAAACCCCATACTGCTTAGTAGGGCATACTCATCAACCGATTATTTATGAATTGGTGAATGAGGATGGCGATACCGCGGCCATTCCGCCGACCTATCGTAAAATCCGGCAGCTTAACGGCCATCGCCAGATTATTAATCCGGGCAGCGTGGGTCAACCTCGCGACCAGAATCCAGATGCGGCTTATGCCATTCTCGATGTTGAAACCAACACATGGGAACATCGACGTATTCCTTATGATATTCCTGCCGTTCAAAAACGGATGCGTACCTTTGGAATGCCGGAGCGCTTGATTAATAGGCTGGAACATGGCTGGTGAGTCTCCTTCTTTAACATCCGCTGATCTCAGTCGTACCATGCGCGATTATCTCGCGGAGATCTATCGCCTTGCTGATCGTGCCGATGATCCGACGAGTTATATCGGCACTTCTGCGCTGGCCGATTTACTGGATGTGAGTCCGCCCGCTGTCAACCGCATGGTCACACGTTTGCGCGAAAATGGTTTGCTTGAACACGAACCTTATCAGGGCATTCGCCTGACTGATTCGGGGCGGCAAGAAGCCCTTAAGCAGTTGCGAAACCACCGGATTGTTGAAGCCTTTTTGGTGAATGTAATGGGGTTTGCCTGGCATCAGGTTCATGAAGAAGCCGAGCGTATGAGTCAGGGCTTGAGTGATATTTTGGTCGAGCGTATGTACCATATGGCGAAGGAACCCGCTCATTGCCCACATGGTGAACCCATTCCCTTACCGGATGGGACACTACCCGAACTCAACGACGAATTACTTTCGGCATCCGCTCCCAATATTGACTTGGAAATTACCCGCGTCCGTACCCGCGAATCAGACCGCCTTGAATATTTGGCGGCATTAGGTCTTACCCCCGGCAAACACCTTCAGATCATTCACCTGGCCCCGTTTAATGGCCCGCTTCAACTTAAAGTCGGAACCGAGTATCGCATCATCGGGCATAACCTCGCCGAACTGATTAAAGTCAAACCAGCAGTTTAAGGCTTAGGTGTTAGCGTAAGTTTGTCCCGCTGCTCCAATACCTCTTTGGTAATGATGGTTTTGGGCGGCACATTAATGCTTTCCGGTACGTCAACGCCAGACAAAAGATCAACCACTGCGTCAAACATGGCATCGGCTAATTCTTCTCGGGCGGATTGGACAGAGCCTCGAATGAAATAGCCTTTACGAATATATTCCTGAGCCAACGCCTCGGCATCAATACTTACAATCGTGACAGTGCTTGGATCAATACCTGCTTCTTCCATCGCATCAATCGCTCCAAATGAGCCCGCATCGTTGATGCTCAATACGAAATTGAATTTCACGCCATCTTTCAATAACTTTTCAACGGATGCCTTGCCTAATTCGCGTGTTCCCCCCGTATAACGTCCAACGACGGTGGCTTTTGGCGCGAATTTCTTGAGCCCATCTTCTAGTCCATTAGCGCGTTCCACGAGATCAGCCATGTCGGGGTAATCGAGAATGATGACCTGTGCTTGACCGTGCATTTCATCCCGCACAATACTCCCAGCAAATTGCCCCGGCAGCTCGCCCAGTAAATAATTACCGCCGCCAACCATGACACCATGCGTATCTTTGAGGTTAGTGGCTTGAAATACCAACGGAACATCGGCTTTATTAGCCGCGCTGATGCCATCGGCCAATAACTTGACGTCGAGGGGGCATACAATCATGGCTGCTGCACCCTGAGCACGGGCATTGTCGAATTGCGATATTTCACGGTATGAGTCGGCCTCACTGTCATACAATTTGTATGGCATTCCGTATGTCTTTGCCAAATCGGCCAATTCACGTGCCATTCCTGCGTGGAACTCGGAATCCTGTGTACAGGCGATGTAGGCAAGGAAGCCATTGCTGCCCATATTTTTTATAGCTGTGCTTATTTGATCGAGAGTCGGAACAATGTCGCCGGCCTCACCCGTTTTCCCAACCAATATGGTTCCCTGTTTTGCGGTCTGTGCGGTTGCGGTTAGTGACTGGTTCGCGGCGGAGGCAGTGAGGGTCGAACTTAGATTTCCGGCTGAGGCCGTGACAGTCGCATTTAGGTTTGTGGCTACGAGGTTGTTATTTTGAATAATCACCCCGGCGATAATCAAAATCAAGGCGACCAGCCCAACGCCACCGGTCATGAACGCCCATCTACGTTTCCGAATGAGGCTAATGGTTGACAGTGAAGGCTCATCCAAACCGTGAATGTCAATGATTTTGGCGGGTTTTAAATTGGTTGAGCTGCCCGCCGGTAAACCAACGGCGATATTCAGCGCCCGTGCCATATCGGTGGCGCTGTCATAGCGGTCTTTACGATCTTTCTGTAAAGCCTTTAGAATGACTGCTTCGACGGCTTTTGGCGTTTCCTTGTTAAATTCGCTGGGGGGTGTCGGCGCTTTTTCAAGGTGCTGGTAAATGATCGAAACAAGGTCACTGGTGGTGGTATCAAAGGGTAGCCGTCCCGCGACCATGTTGTAGAGGATGACACCTAAACTATAAATGTCCGAGCGGTGGTCGAGTGGTTCGCCTCTCAACTGCTCCGGCGACATATAAGCGGGTGTACCCACAATCGTACCGCTGCGCGTGATTTCGCCTGAGCTTTCGGTTAGCTTAGCTAATCCGAAATCGGTCAGGTAGGCGTTCCCCGTGTCATCCAACATGATATTGCTGGGCTTCAAATCGCGGTGGATAATGCCCTTGCTGTGAGCGAAGGCTAGACCCTGCGCTACCTGACTGAAAATGTTAGCCGTGCGTTCCAAGGGGATACGGTCATGTTTGAGCAGGTCGCTCAATGAGCCACCCTTCAGCCAGCGCATTGCCAGATAAGCCAGTTCATCATCAAGTCCATAGGCATATATCGGTAGAATGTGGATGTGTTCAAGCTTGGCGATGACTTCCGCTTCGCGCGCGAACCGCTGTTTAAACTCGTCCTGTTGAGTTTCATCCAGCTTGATTATTTTCATTGCTACATAGCGGTTAATCGAGGATTCAAAGGCTTTATAAACAGTTGCCATTGCTCCCTGCCCCAAACGCTCTTGGATTAAAAAGCCTCCAATAGTTTTGCCGATTAACGCATCTGGCATGACAGCATTTCCCCAAAGTCAGTGAATTCAGCGCAAAAATAGAAAATATAGGACGGCTAAAGTATAGGCTATTCATCACTAAATCGCCAACGTTATTAATAGTTTTTGGCTCTTAATACGGATAGTAATGTGCATGGTTACGTCAGGTAATCGTAGCCTTAGCGGCGATACAAATGGCTTTCACAATGCTATAATGCTATCAATCGCGCAATAGTTTCGGAAGAATAATCATGTCACTCAAACGCATGTTATCAATGTTATTTGTGATGTTGGCCTGCTTGCCAGTCACGGCGGCTTACGCCCAAAATACACCCGTCCTGCCACCCAATTACAAACTCAATGGCATTACTCATATTCCTCAGCATTGGAATAACTGTGGGCCTGCGACCTTGACGATGGCGCTCACCTATTATGATTTCCCTGCGAACCAGGATGCCGCCGCCAGTTGGTTAAAACCGACCTCTGAAGATGGCAACGTTAGCCCTTGGCAGATGGTCGCCTACGTCAACACCCAACTCAACAGCAAGATTCACGCTCTCACACGCAGTGGTGGCGATTTAGACACGATTAAGACTCTGCTTTCCAATAACTTCCCGGTGATTATCGAAGCGGGTTATGACCCTGAACCGGATCGCCTCGGCTGGATGGGGCATTACTTGCTGATGGTGGGTTACGATGATGCCTCGCAAATCATCACCAGCTACGATAGCTATTTGGGGCCGAATAAGCAGTACTCCTACGACCATATCACCCAGTTTTGGGAACATTTCAACAACACCTATATTGTTATCTACAATGCAGATCGCGAAGCTGAATTGATGACTTTGCTCGGTACGAACGCCGATGCCACCCAGAACGCGCTTAACGCCTTAGAAATCAATCGCCAGCGTGCGTTGGCAGATGCCACCGATAAGTTTGCGTGGTTCAATATGGGCACAAACTATGTGGCTTTGGCGGACTTAAATCCGGCTGCTTACCAACCCAAAGCCTTTGAATATGCCGCTGCCGCTTACGATAAAGCCCGTGAACTCAACTTGCCGTGGCGTATGCTGTGGTATCAATTCGGCCCTTACGAAGCCTACAATGCCGTTGGTCGTTATCAGGATGTGTTAGATTTGGCCCATGTCCAACTCAAGGAACCGGGGACATCCCAATATATCGAGGAAACCTACTATTATGCGGGTGTAGCCCGTGAAGATATGGGTGATGCTGCCCGTGCGCTGTCCAACTATCAACAGGCTGTCCAAATCGACCCGAACTTTACACCCGCCAAAACTGCCCGTGATCGTTTGCAGGCGTCTAACACATCCGCCTCAACCGACGGCAATGGTTAAGGTTTGCTAAGAAAAATGAAAAGAGCCAGATGACTTCATCCGGCTCTTTTTTATTGAATATGTTGTGGTTTCAGCAGCTTAACAGTTACTGGCTAAGCGCTTGGATCATTTGCCGGAATGCACTGCGATAATCTGCTATCATGTCAAAACGTGGGCTGCGTCGTATGGCATCGGGTGGGTCAACCGGCGCAAGTTGGGCGATTACGATTCGCTTGCCCTTGCTCTTGAAGAATTTCCAAGCCGCTTCCATACTTTCGCTGTCGAGTGCTTGTGGCGATAGGACATACACCATGCGTGAACATTCACTCAACGCCGGATGGATACCGCCCGCCCAGTGAACATCTCCAGCGACATTTTCATGCAGCCATGTAGCGATACCAGCCTTCTGCAAATCATCGGCTAATTGTTCGGCCAATTCCGCATCGGCTTCAGTGAAGTTAATGTAAGCGGTATCCTGCGCGAGTTTGGTGCGGGTGTTGCTCGCCACTTGAACGGCTGCCGGACGTTCCTCGCCGCTGTGCAAGCCTGTGCGACCCATACGGAAAACGGTTCCGCCGCAATCGGGACATTCGCCGCGCGTGGCTGGTACACCACGGCGCGTCCAAACGGCTCTTGGATTTTCAACCTCAATGGTCTCTTTGCAGCGTACACAATAGGCTTCGATGGCTTCCTCATCATCGCTGTAATATTCGGCATGATCGTTCACTGGCACTCACTCCTTCAATCATTCATCACGGCTATTTTACTTGCAAACGCTCATGCCTGCTGTCCTCAACTCAAGAGGAACTCAACTGATTCTTCAAATAAACCGGCATCTTGTTCGTAATCTTCAGAGGCTTCACGTTGGATTGAAACCCACTCGCGCCACACATGCCCATCACCGACTTCGAAAGGCTTCATGGTTTTGCCATCAATCAGCGCATTGACGCGTGCGGCTGGTAATTTAATCGCCACGCCCTTGCTGCCGACGAATGCGAACACTTTGCCATTTATTTTATAGGCTGGATAACCGAAGGCTTTGCTGGCCTTAACTCCCGGCATGACCAACAGCATCTCATCCATCTTTGCCTTATGTGCTTCGTCGTAATTGCGTTCGCTCATGCACTGGTTCCCTCAAGAATGGGTGGAAATTATGTTCTGTTAAAGGGTAATCCTGATTGATAATCTTGTCAATTCCGCTGCTTGGGTCACAAATAAAAACGCAGAGCATAATCACTCTGCGTTTGCATCTTCACACTGTAGGCATACCGAACTTTATATTCGGATTTTCGCTTAATGGGTCAGTGCTACCGGTAAATTGTAGTGGGCACGGATCGCATCTTCGATCTCGTCGGCAACCGGTTTGTTCGCCAGCAAGAATTGCTTCGATGACTCACGTCCTTGGCCGAGCAGTCCATCGTTGTAACGGTAGAACGCGCCGCGCTTCTCGATGATCGCCAGTTCAACACCAATGTCGATAATCTCACCGACCTTGCTGATGCCACCCTCGAAGAACATGATGTCGAACTCGGCTTCACGGAAGGGGGCAGCGACTTTATTTTTCGTCACGCGCACTTTTGTCCGGTTACCAATCGTTTCTTCACCATGCTTGATGCTCTGAATACGGCGGATGTCCAAGCGCATCGTCGCATAAAACTTGAGTGCGCGTCCGCCGGATGTCGTTTCGGGCGAACCGAACATAACACCGACTTTTTCACGTAACTGATTGGTGAACATCACGGTCACATTCGATTGTTTGATCGCGCCACCGAGCTTACGTAGGGCTTGGCTCATCAAACGCGCCTGCAAACCGACGTGTGAGTCGCCCATTTCGCCTTCGATTTCAGCACGCGGAACCAATGCCGCCACACTGTCCACCACGACCACATCCAGTGCGCCTGAGCGTACCAACGACTCGGTAATTTCCAGCGCTTGTTCGCCGGTGTCCGGTTGTGAGATGTAGAGCGTATCAACATTCACGCCGATCCGTTCGGCATACTTCGGATCCAGCGCGTGTTCCATATCGACGAACGCGCAAAGACCACCGCGTTTTTGTGCCTCACAAATGACGTGCAAGCAAAGGGTGGTTTTACCACTGGACTCCGGCCCATAGATTTCGGTAATACGACCTCGTGGGATACCACCGACACCGGTTGCAATATCAACCGTGAGTGAACCGCTAGGGGTTACTTCAACGGCCAGATGATTGGCATCACCCAAGCGCACGACTGTACCATCACCAAATCGCTTGGTGAGATCGGCCAACGTCGCTTCAAGCGCTTTCATGCGCCCGGCATTTTCCCCGGAGCCTGTCGAAAAATCTTCGACAGGCGGTTTTTTCGTGCGTAGTTTTTTGCCCCCACGTTTATCCTTGGAGGTTTCGACTTCAGTCTCGAGTTCATTCACTTCTGGTTCTGCCACTTTGGTTTTTTCCTGTTATCATTAATAACGGATATGGATTATTATTTTAGCACAGACGTTCTTAGTGTGCAATGACTAGTTATGGAAACGTATGATGAAAATATACACCAAAACAGGTGACGATGGCACAACGAGCTTGTTTTCGGGTGGTCGCGTCTCCAAAACCCATCTGCGAGTCGAAGCCTATGGGACGGTTGATGAACTGAATTCGGTTTTGGGTCTTGTCCGCGCTTATCACCCCCATGCACGCACAGACGCGTGGTTGGCTCGTGTTCAGCGCCAGTTGTTCAATCTCGGTGCGGACTTAGCGACACCACTGGACTCGAAAGCGGATTGGGTCATTCGCATGGATGCTGAAACCGTCACATGGCTTGAACAAACCATTGATGAGATGACCGCCGAACTGCCTGAACTCAAGAACTTTATCTTACCCGGTGGATCATTAGCTGCCGCCCATCTCCACATTGCCCGTACTGTCTGCCGTCGTGTCGAACGGATTGTCGTCCGGTTGCAAGACCACGAACCACTTGGCGACCATGTGCTGAACTATCTCAATCGCCTATCCGATTTCCTCTTTACCCTCGCCCGTTGGGAAAATATGCAGGCCGGCATCCCCGAAGATAAATGGTCAACCCGCTAACCCGGAAGTAAGGTCTGCAAAGGTTTCCCTTTATCGTCCACGGTATCCACCACCCAACCTGCAATCCCGCTGTCGGTGCGGACGCGCCACCACTCAAGCCCATCTGCTTTTCGCGGGCCTTCCATGAGTGTGACTCGTGCGCCGTCACCTAATTTGGCAATAATTTGATAATTGGTTCCGGCACCCGTGCGGACATTAAGCTGGTCGCCATTTGTCGTATGAATCACGGCCAATCCACCCGGCACCAGTACCACATTAAAGCCGCGTGTGGCTTCCGGCGTTGCCACGTCTTGAGGCCGCACCAGCAAAGGTTGATCCGGGGCGGGGGCGATTAGGGGAATGCTTCCCGGTGCATAAACGGGTTCGGCTAATTGTGCCCACGCTCCATATGTTGTCGATGCAGCCTGTACGCTTATCGCTGTGTTTCCCGCCCATACAATGAGGGGTTGTTCGCCGGCCTTACCCGTCCAAATGGGAACACCTGCGTTAAGTCCGGTTCGCGTATCCACATAAACCAGTGTGCGTGCGCCAGCAGCAAATGTATCGGTGGTATACACAAATCCATCAGCCACGCCTTTGGCTTCGGTTAGTGTAATTGCAGTTGGCAGTGTTCCGACGACTGCTCCGCTGCGTTCAACGACTGTCCACGCATAACGTCCATCGGCTGTCGCAGTATCCACCAGTATCCGTTCGCCGTTCTGGATAAATCGTGGTGTTTGTAATGTCGCATCCGGCAGGTTGAAAAATGGAAAGCGCGCGCCTGTTAATTCCTCATACACTTGGATGCTGTTCGCTTGAAACACAGGGAAAGAAACTTTCTGATTTTGTAACCGGTCATCCTCAGCCGTCATAATGACTTCATTGGTGTCGCTCAATCGGTCACTATCCAGACTCGTAAAAACCGAATTCAGCGTTAAATCATTTGTATCGATTTTCCAGTCATAGGCTTTAAGAGCGCTACCAGCCTCGCCACCATTCAGCACTAAATTAAACGTCACCGTTTGCAAGCTGAACTGCCGGATAACTGGTGTTAATCCCGGTGTATTCGGGATGCCCAACGCCGCCACCGTTGGCGTATCCGAGCGGATCGTATAGTCAACCGCGCCGTTCAGTAAATTGAGTACGACGAGTCCCCAGCCGCCACCGTCTAAACTGTA
>JACDGI010000909.1 GCA_013821665.1 Anaerolineae bacterium | reverse complement strand
ATTTTTATCCTGATTGCGTTTTTAATTGGCTACAGTAGCGCGGCGTTTGGTGATGGCCTCGTGGTAGTCCCGTGGGCGGACTTGCTTGGTAGCAGCTTAGATGACCGTTGGCGAGCCCGTATGTTCGGTATCATGGGTGGCATAGGTGGGGTTATCATGCTGGGAGTATCACCAATACTTGGCATTATTCTTAGCGATAGTGGGCCGGGTTTCCCCAATAATTATGCCATGATCTTTGGCCTTGCAGGGGCAATATTCGTCATCTCCATTTTGCCGGGGATGTTTATTCGTGAACTGCCGAGTGGTAAAGCAGTCGAAAAGATCGCGTCATTTGGTGAGTTTTTCCCCGGCCTCGGACGTGTTTTGCGTACAGATGGCCCTTTTCGAGCTATTATTTTTACGCGGTTGCTGACCAATTTATTCGCGATGGCGGGGCCGTTTTATATTGGCTTCGCTACGGTGCAGTTGAAGTTGTCGAGTACCGTTGCCGTGCCGACGTTACTGGCGATGCAGACCATCGGTAACGTGAGTGGCGCAGTAGTTTATTCATGGCTCGGCGCACGCAATAATTTGTTGTATATCCGCTTGGCTTTGTGCGGGGCAATCATTTTACCGATTAGTGCGCTTATTGCCTCGGTAGTCGGGCCAGTGCCCCTGTACATCGGTTTCTTCGTGTCGGGGCTTGCACAGAGTAATCTGAACTGGAGTTATCAAAACTGGGTCATCACCTATGCCACTCCCGATCAACGTCCGACGTATGCCGGATTGTTCAATACCATATCGGCTGTGATTTCATTAGCAGCACCGTTTATAGCTGGAACGATTGCTCAAACTTTAGGTTACGAAGCCTTGTTCGTAGTGGCAATCGTGATGGTGTTGTGTGCGCTGTTCGTTGCACTACGTTACCTGAGCAGTCCTCATATTGAGCCAGTGTCGAGCGTGGCTGCGGCTGATTGATTACGATGAATAACAGGTAACATTCTCAAACGGCGTGTACGATAGGCGAAATTACATGTAAGTGAATGGTAAAAATATGTTACCGCTGGATACCAGTATCAATACCCGCGACGAACGATATATCGTGAACACGACCCTCAATATTGCGTTGATTAATGAACTACGCCAACGATTAGCTCAAGTTCGGCAGGGTGGAGGCGAGCAATATCAACAGCGACAACGTGAGCAGGGTAAGTTATTCGTGCGTGATCGCATTGATAAGCTGCTCGATCAAGGATCGCCGTTCCTTGAACTCGCACCACTGGCCGCGTGGGATTTATACAATGGCGACGCACCGAGCGCAGGTATTGTGACCGGTATTGGTCGGGTAAGTGGTGTCGAGTGTTTGATTGTAGCGAATGATGCGACAGTCAAGGGCGGAACCTATTACCCCATGACTGTGAAGAAGCATCTACGGGCGCAGCAGGTGGCTCTGGAAAATAATCTTCCGTGTATTTATCTGGTGGACAGCGGGGGCGCTTTTCTACCGATGCAAGATGAAGTATTCCCTGATGTCGATGATTTCGGGCGTATTTTTTACAACCAAGCCGTGATGAGTGCGGCTAAAATCCCACAAATCGCCTGTGTGATGGGAAGCTGTACGGCAGGTGGGGCTTATGTGCCAGCTATGTCCGATGAGACGATTATCGTTAAAGGGACAGGAACAATCTTTCTGGGTGGGCCACCGCTGGTGAAGGCCGCGACAGGTGAGGATGTGACGGCTGAAGAGTTGGGCGGGGCGTTCGTGCATACACATCAATCGGGCGTAGCGGATCATCTTGCGGAGGATGACGATCATGCTTTGGAAATGGTGCGCGATATTTTAGCGACACTCAACCGACGTAAGAAGATCGAGATGGACGTTATCCCAGCCGAAGCACCTCTCTATGATCCACAAGAATTGTACGGGATTTTACCCGCGAGTTTCCGCGAAAGTTATGATGTGCGCGAGGTGATTGCAAGGTTGGTTGATGGGAGTAAATTGCGTGAGTTCAAAGCCAATTATGGTACAACGTTGATAACCGGATTTGCGCGAATCGAAGGTTATCCGGTGGGGATCGTCGCGAATAATGGAGTGTTGTTTAGCGAGAGTGCCTTAAAAGGTGCCCACTTCATTGAATTGTGCAGTGCTCGAAATATTCCACTGCTGTTCCTCCAGAATATCACCGGATTCATGGTGGGCAAGGAATATGAGCAGCGGGGCATCGCTAAAGATGGGGCGAAGATGGTTCATGCGGTTGCGAATGCGCGTGTTCCCAAGCTGACGATCATCATCGGGGGGAGCTTTGGTGCGGGAAACTACGGCATGTGTGGACGAGCTTATGCACCGCGTTTCCTGTGGATGTGGCCGAATGCTCGTATCAGTGTGATGGGTGGGGAACAGGCTGCGAATGTCCTGCTGACGGTCAAACGTGACCAACTGAAACGGCAGGGCAAACCGGATATGAGTGATGATGAGCAAGCGGCTTTCAAACAGCCAATCCTTGAGCGCTACGAGGCTGAGGGCAATCCTTATTACTCGACCGCGCGTTTGTGGGACGATGGCATTCTTGATCCGGCGGAAACAAGGCGCGTGTTAGGGCTGGCATTGAGCGCCTGTTTGAACCAGCCCAATGAAGAGACAAAGTTTGGTGTGTTTAGGATGTAAAGGGTTTGCTAGCGGCAAGCCCGTACAACAAGCCTGTACAAAGTTTGGACTTACCCCGATTAGACGGACACACAAAATGTCAGAGGGGTGCAAGCTGCTCAAAGGCACAAGGGCTGAGATAGCCCAAAGCAGAATGCCGCCGCTGACGATTGTACCAAACCTCAATGTACTCAAAGATAGCCTGCCGGGCTAAGGCTCGGGTATGGAAAGTATGATCCGCACATTCGCGTT
>JACDGI010000126.1 GCA_013821665.1 Anaerolineae bacterium | reverse complement strand
CTCATAACCTTTACCCAGCAGGGCATTCACGCCTTCTTGGAAGCCGTTAGGACTCATCAAGTCGCTCACGATAAAGCATAAGCCGGGTCGCCCGCCGCGCACCGCATAATTTTTGAGCGCCGTGTTGAGATCAACGATGCCTTGCGTCTGCAACGTACTCACATAATTCAACATCGCCAAGCCGTAACCGCGTCCACGTATCGGCCCATATTGCAGCGGTCGGCCTTCACCTAAGGTGGAAAGAGTCAGGCGGTCATTGGTCGCTAATGAAATATAGGCCAACCCTGCTGTCAGGCGTTGAGCATACAAGAATTTATTGAGGTTTTTGTCACCGTCTTGCGGCCAGCCCATACTGGCTGATGTGTCGATCAAGAGATGGACAGCTAAATCTTCTTCATCTTCCAACAGCTTGATAAAGGGGCGTTCCAAACGGGCGTAAATATTCCAATCCAGTCGTCGCAAATCATCGCCACGTGCATAGTCCCGGTAATCGGCAAACTCGATGCTTGTGCCGCGTTTGGTTGAGCGCCGTTCGCCTTTCATGGCACCTGCACGCACACGCGATGCCACTAGCATCAACTGTTCGAGTTTGCGCCGTGTTTTTTCATCAAATAGCTTTTGATCAGCCATTAAAATGACCTCAATCTATCAATGCAAGGCGGTAAACCAGTTCGCCTTCTTCAAGTTCGCCAGTGTCTTTGAAACCCAAATCACTGTACAGTTTTTGCGCGATGTCATTTCCCGGTATGAAGCTGATGAGAATGGCATTGTAACCGTGCTGCGAACGTAAACGCTCAATCAGGGCAGTCATGGCGGCGCGTCCGTACCCTTTTTTTTGGTGATCTGCGCCTATTAACAGCCGCTCAATAAACCATGTTTTTGCCAGTCCGTAATCTTCGGATTTGTACATGACGAACCCGACCATTTGCTCGTCGTCATATATCGCCAGTGGTATGCACTCCGGCTCGTATTTGGACTGCGCCAGCGAAAACATATTGGATGCCACAAATTGCGTTTGAGAAGCATCCACACGAATATCGACACATTCGCGCCAATTGTCGCGGGTGATTTCGCGCAACGTGACCGCCATCTTATTTCGCAACGGCTTTCAGCAGATCAGTGATAATGTCGTCGGTAGGTATGCCTTCTGCCAGACCTTCAAAATTCAGCAGTAAGCGATGACGGAGCGTTGCCGGTGCGACCGCCGCGATGTCGTCATAAGAGACGTTAAAGCGACCTTCGAGCAGCGCGTTAATCTTGCCACCGACGATCAGCGCTTGCGCCCCACGCGGACTTGCGCCATAGCGCACGAACTGTTTAACCTTTTCTGGTGCGCTGGGGTCATCAGGATGGGTTGCCACAATCAGCCGTGCCACATACTCATTTACATGGCTGGCAACCGGCGTATTGAGTGCCAGCTTGCCCATACTGATGATCTCTTTGCCGTCGGCTACTTTTGACGCATGAGGAACGTCATTTCCGGTTGTCCGTTCCAGCACCGTTACCAAATCCTGTTTAGTCGGGTACTTGACATTCACCTTGAACATAAAGCGGTCAAGTTGGGCTTCCGGCAGTGGATACGTGCCTTCCATCTCCAACGGATTTTGTGTTGCCAGTACGAAGAAGGGCGGCTCTAAATGATAAGTGCGGTTCGCCACTGTTACCGATTGTTCGGCCATCGCTTCCAGCAACGCAGATTGCGTTTTGGGTGTCGCACGGTTGATTTCATCCGCCAGCAGCAGGTTCGCGAACACCGGCCCCGATTGAAACTGTTTGATCTTTCGTCCGTGGTCATCTTCTTCCAAAACATCCGTGCCAGTAATATCAGCAGGCATCAAATCCGGCGTAAATTGGATGCGTGCAAACTTCAAATCCAGCGCATCCGCCAAAGACCGGATGAGCATCGTCTTGCCCAACCCCGGCACACCTTCCAGTAGCGCATGTTTTCCCGCCAGAATGCAGATGATGACTCCACGCACCACATCTTTCTGCCCGACGATGACACGTCCTACCTCAGATTCAATCGCCTGTGCCAGTTTACTAAATTGTTCGATGTTAATGTCGAGTACCGGAGCATCAGTCATCTTGACTCCTCAACTTTAAGTGATGAAAACATACTTATCATTTCTAGGGTTTGCTGGTCGTGGTCGTGCCGCTTTGTCCCGGTTCGAGTGACGAGAAATAATCGCGTACCACGTCGCGCATCCCCAACGGAATATAATCGTTCTGCAACGCTTGATTGGCGGCGTTACTATAATCGCTGAACACCTGATTATAGGGAACGCTGGTATTGCCTGTCGGATTTTCGCTGAAGTTGCCTTCTTGTACCGGCTGGTTTGATGAGTTCGGGTCAAGCTGAATTTGCTGCGTGCCTTGCCCGCCGATATGTTCCGGTGCATACACGGGATCGTATTGTGCTTCACCTTGCCCATCAGGCTTGTTATTTTGTGATGTACTGCCACCCTGTTGGGCTTGACTGCCATCTTGTCCCGCGCCACCTTGGGTATCGCCCGCACCACTTGACTGTCCGCTTTGCCCCTGTTGTGATGGCGATTGTCCTTGCGTTGTCTGGCCCGACTGCCCACCCTGAGTTTGTCCGGCTTGTTGCCCGCCCGCTTGGCTACCGGCTTGCTGCCCACTCTGACCCGCTTGTTGTCCACTTTGTCCGGGTTGCTGTCCGCTCTGTTGCCCTTGCTGTTGACCCGATTGGCTTTGCTGACCAGACTGGTTCTGTTGTTGACCCTGCTGGCCGCTTTGTTGGCCTTGCTGTTGACCCGATTGGCTTTGCTGCTGACCGGACTGGTTCTGTTGTTGACCCGATTGTTGGTCTTGTTGTTGTCCGCTCTGGCTTTGCTGCTGACCAGATTGATTTTGTTGTTGACCCTGTTGGCTTTGCTGCCCGCTCTGGTTTTGCTGCTGACCAGACTGATTCTGTTGTTGACCAGATTGATTTTGCTGCTGACCCTGTTGGCTTTGCTGGCTCACCTGATTAGCCGCTTGCTGCACGTTCTGTGCGGATTGGCTCATCTGCTGCGCTGAGTTTTGCTGGTTCTGTGCGTTCTGCGACGACTGTTGAAGTTGTTGGGTGGCCTGTTGCAAGGACTGTTGTGCCGCCGATTGGTTACCTTGTTGCATCTGCTGTGCGGCTTGTTGTAAGGCTTGTGCGGCCTGTGGATTTGTCTGTTGGAGTTGGTTGGCGGCCTGTTGTAAGCCTTGTGCTGCTGATTGCATTTGTGCAGCACTCATATTCGACATGTTCTGTTGAAGATTACTGAGGGCTTGCATCAACCCTTGTTGACCACTTTGTTGCGGTGGGTTGTTGGTGTTCTGGTTAGCCGAATTGCTCAGCGTTTGGTTGGCCGCACTCATCGCGGATTGTGCCGCTTGCTGCTCTTGGTTCATCTTGTCGGCTTGTGCTTGCAATTGGGATTGTGCCGTCGAAAGCGTTGCGAGGGCTTCTTCCGGTTTAATATCCGGCTCTTTAAGTGTACTGCTGCTGGCTTGAAGCGCCTCTAGCAACTGCTTGCGTTCTTCGGGTGTCAACGCGGGATCAGCCGCGACATCAGCAGTGATCTTTTGTAGTTCTTCACGCGCACTTTGGAGCGCTGCCTGTTGAGCGCTGTTTGCTGCAATCGCTTTGGCTTGTGGATTCGGCAGCAGGGTTACGAGCGCCAATATCACGACCAGTAATGCGACAATTCCCCACTCGCGTCCTCGCCAAATCAGCGGGAGGTGTTGCTTGGCTTGTACCGTTTGTGCCTGCTCTAAGGCATCATCAAGCTGCAACCCGACCAGCGCCTCATTCGCATGGATTCGTCCTTCGATCAACTCCAAAGCTGTCGAGACACGTTCTTTCAGCCCAAATTGCACGTCGAATCGTCGGGCTGCCGTAATCGCGGGGCGCGGCCATAACCACACCGCCAGCAGCATCCCAAGCACGCCTATGCCCAACAGCGCCGCCGTCACGATCAGGATTTGTGGCGCGAGTAATAACGGACGCAGCCGCGAGATAACCGCTACGGTGATGCCGATGAGTAATCCGGGTATCAAGCAGCGCGGCAGCCATTCGGAAAGCTGCTGTACCCGCAGCCGCCGATCCCAACGCCGTACCAGTTGGCCGAGTGTGCTGCTTCGATCTTCTACGAGAAGTTGTGTTGCCATTGTCGAATGCCTTTGGTTACGGTGTACTGTCAAATACACCGTCGGGCAATGATTGGTTCAAGCTTATTGCTCGACCTTGCGCGTCCGTTGAATTGAAAGCACAACCAGAATGGTTGATGCGACCAGATATATAATGGTGAGGGTGATCCAAGGGGAAACGCGCGGGATCGTCGTGCCATCTCTTAAAGTATCTGTCCAGAAGCCAATGCCACGCTGTTGGATGAGCAGTTGTTGGGTCGCCAGTGCCGTTGCAATCGGGTTCAAGCTGGTCAGGAAATCGTTGATATAAATGATGATGGCTTCCACGGTCGAGGGCAAACCGCGCAGCGTATTGCTAATAAACGTCAATAAAACGGCCAACACCAACGGAACGCCGAAGGTGGCGATCAGCGTTGTTGTATAAGCCCGCACACTGGCGGATAAGGTGCGCGTGGCTGTCGCCGAGAAATAAATCCCGACCGTACCTAAGGCAACGGCTGTTACCGCTAAAATCACCAGTGACAAAATCAGTTCCACTTCCGTCACACCGCCGAATAGAAAGGCGATACTCTGCAACGGAATAGCCGAAAGCAGTAATAACAGCACGTAGCCCAGCGCTGACTCCAACTTGCCGATCACGAATGACGGGCTGGGGAGCAGGGTGGTTTTCAATAAATCGTAGGTCAGCCGTTCGCGTTCGCCGGTGATGGCTCCCGCTGTAAAGGCTGGTGCGATAAAAATAATCAGCATCAGTTCGATGCCCACCACACCCATGAACAAAATACGTCCGACTTCACCCGCCGCTGCCGATCCGTTGCGCTGGTTAATTGGCTCGTAGATTAAGTACAACAGTGCCAGAAACGCGCTCATCAAACCGAGGTATACGCTCAAGACCACAAATGCTCGCACACCGCGCATCCGTCCACGTAGTTCTTTCAACATCACCGGATTAATGCGGAAGGCCTTCACATCGCGGCTGACGATGATAGCACTCCACAAGGCCGCCAAAACGGTCACGATAGCGGGTGTGAAGCCCATCAAAGCCACCGCTAAAACATTAATGACCACCAGCGCCCAAACACCGATCAACGCCCACACTTCGCGTGCCAATAAGCCCACTGCCATCACCAGCAGGAAACTAATATCCAGTTGTACCAGCAGGATAACCTCGGCCACTGCCGCATCATCCCCGATAACCACGCGTCCCAGCAGAATTGTATGTAAGGTGGAGAACAGGTTAGGAATTATCCGCAGACCACCCAGCAGAGCCAGTAAAAACACCAAACCGGTCAACACGCCGTTGATAATGGCTCCCCAGCGCAAGATGAGTCCACCGCGTTCGAGGCGCAGTTCGCGTGGGCTAAGGGCTTCTTCCGGCGAGTCAACTAACCGAACGGGGATGTCTTCTACCATTACTGCTCGTCCTTAATTGTCTTTACCATCCCAACTGAAGTTTTTCTCCCTCCCTTGCTTGCGGGGGAGGGTTGGGGTGGGGGTTGAATGTCAACATTTATAGATCTAATTATGTAAACGGTTAGCGACCTTCATTGGTTCCAACTCTTAGGTTACGATGCCCTTCGTCACGCGCATGAACATGGCTTCCAGATCCTTAGTTTCCTCACTGAAGCCCATCACGGCGATGCCCTCGCTGGCAATTTTCTGGTTGATAGCCGACACACCATCGTCGTCGCCAGTGAAGTCGATGCGTATGCGTGAGCGCCCGCCTTTTGGCTCAAGGATTTCGCTGTTGACCACGCCATTAATACCGCTCACCAGCGTTTTAATCTTTTCGGCAGTTTCATTATCACGAACCGTGACCATGATTTCGCGGTGGGGCATCAGTTGGGCACGCATGGCTTCCATACTGCCTTGCGCCACCATCTTTCCACCCTCAATGATACCGATGTGCGTACAAATTTCGCTCACATCAGCCAGAATGTGCGACGAAAAGAAAATCGTCTTGCCCATCCGTGCCAGTTCGACCAGCAGTTCACGGATTTCAACGCGTGCGCGTGGGTCAAGCCCTGATGCCGGTTCATCGAGGATCAATACTGCCGGATCATGTGCCAGCGTCCGTGCCAATGACAATCGCTGCTTCATACCACGGCTCAGCTTATCTACCATATCATCGCGGCGGTGAGCCAAATCCACCAGCTCTAATAAATCATCAATCAATTTCTTGCGGTTGGCTTCGGGGATGTCATAACAGGCTGCGAAAAAGTCTAGATATTCCCAAACGCGCATATCATCATACACACCGAATTCGTCCGGCATGTAGCCGATTGCTCGACGCACGGCACGCGGTTCTTCAGTCACCGAGTGTCCCGCCACCCGTGCTTCACCCGAACTTGGACGGGTCAATGTCGTTAACATACGCATGGTCGTGGTCTTGCCCGCGCCGTTTGGCCCGACGAACCCATAAATGGAACCTGCTGGTACTTCGAGTGATACACCGTTCACGGCCTGAAACTTGCCGTAGCGCTTCATCAGGTCTTTCGTTTCGATGATGTAATCCATTAGGCCATCACTTTCTACTCAACATGTGATCAATAATTTGATGATAACCGCTGCTTACTCAAATAATCCCATTTGCTCGATGCTCAAATCACTCAAATGAGGATACCCGCCAATATCATCGGCGTTAATCTGTATTTGTACCGCGTTTTCCGGCCCAATGTAGCTGGCAGGATTGCTAATAACCAGTTGGTTGCTGCCAGACGTTTGTTGGTCGTCCCATTTGGCGGTGTCCCAATTCCAAAGCTGCAATGTGATATTACGGTTTGTCGATTGACCGCGATCCACATACACGCGCAGTTCATTCACCTGTTTGAGGACTGCGTCCGGCAGGGGTGTAAAGCGCAGCACCGCCGCATCACCGGGACTAAAGGCAATATCGATGGGGCCAACATCCGCCAGCGAGGTTCGACTCTGGGCAAACCACGTAAATTGATCCGCCGTAATCACCGTTGAGCCTGTCGGCAGTGTGGCTTGCACATCCAATTGGATCAGCATGAGTGTGCTATCCAAAGTCTTGATCGTCCCACCTTCAATCGTGGTATCAATCGGTGCTTTGTTCGTCCACGCCACGAGATAAGCGTGGTTGCCGCGTCCGGTTAGCTGCTTATAAGGCTCGTCAATCAAGCCCATCAGGAACAAAGTGCGTCGGTAAACTTCTTGCTGCTCGACGTTGCCATCCAAATTGCGAAACTGGTAATAGGTATTTGTGCCGTTCAACTGTGAACCCATTATATCCGTAACGCTTTTCGACGTGTCGTTGTAATAGGTGTATGATCGGCTGCTATAGGCACCATTTTCACCTGACGTGTAGGCCAACGGTGAGGCTGAAGGAAGTCCTTCACCCGGTAATGTGATCTCAAAGGGCACAACGTCGCCCGGTGCAATTGGCTTATCAATACGGATGCTTTGGCCACGAACCAGCACAGCGGCATTACTGAGCGTCTGGTCGCTATCATTGCGGACGGAACCGCGCATCGTTTGCTGCCCATTGTCGCTGTCCGTAAGCAGTGAAACCTGTCCACTGATTTTGGGTTTATCAATGGTTGCTTCACCATCAAAACCGGCGATGAAACTGGCATCGACCGGAAAGTCTACTGCTTTGAAAACATCGCTTTGTTCGATGTTGGTGCTGGAGATGATGTTGCCGCCTAGCAGTGTGCCTTGGTTATTGGTACGGGGAACCGTATGCAAAAATGTGTCCGCACCATTACTCAAACTATATTGGGTGCGTCGTGGCGAAAGCAGCCCGACGACTTGCTGCACATTGGCTCGGTCGGCATCCGGCCATGATTGTACGATGCTGATCCGACTGAGCGTAACCTCGGTGCCGCGCAAGTTGAAGCCGAACGTCCATGCCAGCGCACTAAACACGGCTATGAATATGGGGATCGTCACCCATGCCCATTCACGGCGGTTGATGCGGTTCAACACTAGATAATTCAGCGGGCCAATGAGTGCGATGTACAGTATCAAAAATCCGATGAGTGGTAGGACATCCGGTAGCAAATTCACACCCGGTAAAATGTTGATGGCGTTGGTAATCGAATCCCAATCAGCTACGCCGTTCGACCAACCGGGCTTGGGATTAACACTGCTTGCCAATGCCAGCCATACATCGCCGAGGCCGCCCCAACCGCGCAGGGGCAGGGCGCTGGGTGTCGCCGTCAAATAATCGACCGTCCCTGAACCTAATGTGCGCCGGATCAGCAGCGGTGTACCATCATTAGCACTGGTAAGGACGCGTCCGCCGGATTGCAGTGTACCGGTCGCTACCACTGTTTGTTGGGTAAGCTGGTCGCCACCGAAGCGCACCCATTTAGCTAAGCCTGTGAGGTTGTCCAGTGTGCGGCTGTTGTCAGGTTTCATTGGCAGCAAATCGACCAAACCATTGGCCGTACTTTGCCAATCCACGCCGCCCGTTACCAGCAAATGACCGCCCTGTGCCACCCAATCGGTAATGGCTTGTTTTTGTCCTGCCGATAAGGTGCCACTGTCCACATCACTAAAGACCAAAGTGTTAACCGCTTCGAGGGCGATCTCACGGTCGGGAATATTTTCAATGTGCCAGTTGGATTGGAAAGCGTTGTAACCGCCATCATGGACGCTGCTCAGATCGAGCGCACCACTTGATGATTGTGTGACAACCACATGGATCTGATCGCGGGATTGGATTGAGCGTAGTCGTGCCGGTTCAACTGCCGCCACAACCCCATCATTGGTGATCATCTCGACGCGAATTTCGGTGGCGAAACTTTCAGCCGTAATGTAAAGGAATAAGGATTTTTGTGCGCCTGTGGGTAGACTGATGGGGACACTGTACGAATCACGAACGGAGCTAGCCGAGGTTTCAGGCCGGACGACAAGGCGACCTTCAAGCCCCTCACCGGCATTACTCACATGTATATAAATGGGTATCCAATCGTTTTCGCGGAACGTGCCATCAAAGCCCGCTTCGACACTCAGACTAACCGATGCTGATGCGCTTTGTGCTTGTACGAACCCTGTTGCTAAAACGAAAATTATGAATAAACACGCGAACCGTTTGTACATGCTTTATTCCAACATCATCTGACTTGATAATTATCCCCCAGCGTCACCGACCCCAAAAATTACAGTATAGCGCATCTTTAATCATCTTTAATAAGGGAAAGCGCCACCTCCGTAGCTTAACACACGGACGTGGCGCTGTACAAATTAAGACTTCATTTGACCGGAGTATTTGTGCCTCACGACGGCTTTGTGATCGGAACGTTGGCACAATCTCCAACGGCTGTCACAAGGTCTTCTCTCACCCAAGTCTCATCTTCAAGTTCCCACCATGACTTGCCGTCAGTGGCCTTAGCCTGTCCGATGACAATCGTTTCGTCGCCCGCGGCCAGTTGTCCAGCAGGATCAAATTTCGTGCCGGGACCGCTGCGTTTGTTAGCGACTTTTGCCGAACTTACCGCGCACTGACCCGGTTTGACGCTTGGCACGGAAAATGCCCATAGGTTCTTTCCGTCGCAGCGTGCTTTTGGCCCACGTCCGCTGAGAGAAATGCCGTAGGTTCCGGCACGCTCAGCAATTTTGAAATTGCTGATTTCGAGGTTGCCGTCCACATAGACGTTTGCTAAATCGTCAATCGTTGTGAATAACACATGATGCGGCTGCTTGAGGTCTAGCTTGGTTGTCCCAACCTCAATATGACCGTCTTGCGCCTCAGAGTAATTATCGAAGATGTATGGATAACTATCATTGCCAATGCCGACTTCGATATAGGTTGTTGCCACATTTTGATTATTCAAATTGATGCGGCTCAAGAAGGTGCAGGATTCGAACTTGGTTGTGCTGCCGACTGTAAAAGTCAATTCGCCCCCCATCACAATATTTTTGTGTGGTGACTTGCTGGCTAATGGTGTAAACCAATTGCCTTGACCGGCGAAATAAGCATGGCTCTCGTTAAAGATTTGGCTCGAACCCGATGGTATGACCCCTAATTGTTCCAGTTCAGCAATGGCTTCTTTGGGCTTGCCGTCGTAACTGGTTAAGCTTTCCGGTAAGCTTACGGTGTCCGTCGATGCGGTTGTCGTAGTCGTTGCGCCACCTTTGACGCTGGCTGACCAAATCCGAACATCATCAAATTCGACATTGACCTCTTTACCATAGGATGCCACGCTGAGACCGCTGTAGCCCTCGCTGAATGACTTGTCATTAGTCTCGGCCACTAGCACATCGTTCACGTACATAGCGAGGTAATCACCCGCGCAAACGGCTGTGATTTCATTCTCATCTTTGCCCGGATTAATGGCCTTCGATTCTGCCCAATCAACCAGCGTGGTTGTATCGCCGCGCATCATACTGATGGTGTAATAACCATCGCCGCTGATTTGGAAATAATAGCCATCGCCATTATTGGATGCATCACCCCGGCACATGATTCCGTAAGCGTTATTGGTGTCTTCTGAGGTCTGTTTGGCCTTTACCTGTATGACGGTATCGGCTTGCGAATCGTAGTTCGTTCCCCAGATGATCGAATTCTCTGAAACTGACATCTGGTAAACACCGTTTTTAATTGCCATTTTGCTGGTCGTGTCGTTGTGGGTCTGCCAATCATTTTCATCATCAAACGTAACCTCTTTCAGCAGTTTATCCACTGTGACTTCGGTGTTACCGTCCGACAACAGCTTGTTGACATCGCTTGGGTCGCTGTTATCAGCAGCCAATACATGAGTAAATGCTGCCGTCGAAAGCAGCAGCATGATTGCTAATCCGGCACGAAATGATTTCAAAATATCCCCCTGACTCTTAACGAAAATTACGATGGTCTAAACACGTATCCCACACCCGGTTGAGTGTGGATGTAACGTGGTGTATCCGGCGTTGGTTCGAGTTTCTTGCGTAAGCGGCTGACGTTCACCCACAAATATTGGGTTTCCGCTTGGTATTCTGGCCCCCAAACTTTTTCGAGGAGCTGCTTATGCGTCAACACTTGCCCTTGATGTACTGCCAACGTGTGCAGCAAATCGTACTCAATGCGTGTCAGTTCCAGCGGCTTGTTATTCAAGAACACTTCGCGTCGGGCGAAATCCACATACAAATTGCCCAGATCAAGCGGTTCGCGTGTGCGGTCTGGAATACGTCTGCGCTTGAAGATCACGTTGATGCGCGCCGATAGTTCTTCATCACTAATCGGATTGGATATGTAATCATCCGCCCCGATCATGAAGGCTCGTACTTTTTCCGGCTCAGAAGCCTCATCCGCCAGCATGATAATCGGTACTTCTGTCCGCTTGCAGATGCGTTCGCAAATGTCTAACCCGTTGGCATCCGGCAGGTTTGTATCGAGGAAGATCAGGTCGAGCCGTACCGAATTTAAATCGCGAATGGCTTCTTCAGCCGATTTGTACGGGATAATCTCGTAATCATCGATCAGCATCTCGGTCAGCCGACCAACCAGCTTGGATCGTCCTTGGATAATCATGATCGTCTGCATCGGGCGCTCAGATACACGTCTGCCGCCACCGCTGCGTTCATTGGGCTGCGACTCAATAATAATCGGACGGCGCACCACGACTTCCTGTTGGACAGGTGCCGGTAGAATTTTGACTTCTGTATTGGCTTGAATCGGGAAGGCCATAATTACGGTGGTGCCATTGGCAGCATCGCTTTCGACACGGATGTCCCCACCATGCCGTATAACGACCTCACGCGCGAGATACAACCCTAATCCCACGCCTTCTTCCGACGTATTGTTGGTCGCTTGGAAGAAGGGTTCAAAGACCTTGCTCAGTTGTTCAGGTGGGATGCCGATCCCTTGGTCATGCACACTGAGTTGGACACTATTGCCCACGGTTTCCAACTTGACGCGCACAGCCGTCCCGCGTGGTGAAAAATGAACCGCGTTGTAAAGCACATTGGTAATTGCTTGCTCCACACGCAGCTCGTCAATCTCGATTAAGGGTAGATTTGCAGGCGCTTCCACCTGCACCTGCCGACGATATTCGGCAAAGGAACGGTTGTCCAGAATACGCTGTACGACTTCGTATACATCGACCTGTTCCGGGCTGAGCGACAATCCCGATGCCTGTAAATTGTAAGTTTCGAGAATGTTGTCCCACAGATGCCCCATGCTTTCGACGCTGTCTTCCAACTGCTTGAGGAAATGTGCGCGTTCGCGATGGGTAAAGCGGCTGTGTTGCTCATGCAGGGTGTGGATCAATCCCCGTACCTGTGCATATGGCACACGAATACGTTCCGACATCATATCCAGTAGCAAACTTTGACCGGAGAACGTTTGCTTATAGCGGGCGTTGTCGCGGATCATACCTGCCCATGTGTTCAGCTCGGCCTCACTGTCTCCAATCTGCATAAACTCCACGTCAATATCCCGTGATGAATTGAGCAAGCTAATCTCAACGATAGGGTAATCCTCATGGAGTGCCTGATCGGTACTTAACAGTCGGTCTACAGCCCCACGCAAATTATCCAACGTGGCTTGGGGATCATCACTCTGGGCAGCGATTCGTTCCATCAGAATATCAGGTGTTTGCCCCAATACCTCAGATGGATTTACGCCTGTAAGTTCGGTGAATTGTGGGTTGCAGAAGGCGATGCATCCGTTGGCATCCAGAAAGAAGATACCTTGCGACGTGCCTCGGATGAGCGTTTCCAAACGACCATTTTTCTGTGTCGTTTCTTGAATAAGAGTTGCCCGTTCCAGCGCCAAACCCGCCACATGCGCGATACCCGCCGCCAGATAAATACTGTCATCACTGCGATACTGGCTGCTGTTAGTGACGCTTGCGATAATCCCGCCGATGAATCGCGCCGAGTCCATAATCGGCACGATCATCATATCTGGGCCGTGCAGTGCTTTATAGAGTGCCGCGAGAGGGTCTTTTGGGCCTTGCTGACTTTGTAGTAGGGGTTGCATCCCTTGTACGTCCAGAGTCTGTACAAGGTCTGCCAACTGCCCATTTTCTTCAAACTGCCGGAAAAGAGTGATCAAATCCTCATTGGATGCCTTGACCACACTGTCCATCGCATTCGGATCGCTGTTGTACATCCACACCAGTGAACGCGTGATGTTCGGGATGTCACCGATAAATTCTTGTAAGCCTTCAGCAATCTCAATCTCATTGTGCAGGTTATTGAAACGCTGCCAACCTTGCAGCAGATGTTGGCTAGATTCCGCACTGATTCGTTGGTTGTGGTAATGCTGTGCATTGTTCAGTGCCACCGAAAATTGTGACGCGAACAGTTCGTAAATTAGCAGGTCATCATGGCTCAACGGATTGCGGCCTGTTCCAAATACGCCCAATGCCCCAATTTTGTAATCCTGAAACGTCAGCGGCAAAATGATCGCCGACTCTGGTGTGGGGAAAACCGGTATCGGCACATAGTTCGGGTCAGCCATAATATTTTGTAGGACTTGTACAATCCCACTTTGGATGACTCGCCGGAACGGATCATAGGCTTCCATTTGTAATGTCGCATGGTAGAAACCGTTGTTTGCGGTACTGCCTTCACGCCCCGCATACATCTGGAACGCGTCGCCGTCCGCCAATACAATCGCCATCCCATACAGTTTAAATGTGGCGCACGCGCGTTCCAATGTATCTTGTATCAATTCCAAAGGTTCAACGGCACTGTGCATTCGCCGCGCGAGGACGTTAATCGATTGCAGATTTTGCGTGCGTTGCACTAACG
>JACDGI010000908.1 GCA_013821665.1 Anaerolineae bacterium | reverse complement strand
CTCCAACACGATATGCCCGTTTTGCAGCACATAACCACGATGAGCAATTTGCAGCGCCAAGTTGGCATTTTGCTCGACCATAAAAATGGCCGTACCCTGCTGGTTAATCGTCTGGATTAACTCCAGCACGTTATCCACAAACGCCGGAGATAAGCCCATCGTCGGCTCATCCATGCAAATCAACTGCGGACGACCCATCAAGGCGCGACCAATCGCCAACATTTGCTGTTCGCCGCCGCTCAAAACCCCGCCGCGCTGCTTGATACGCTCCTGCAAACGTGGGAACAATGCGAGGATGCGCTCGTAATCTTCAGCAATCGCCGCCTTATCATTCCGTTGATAGGCACCCATCAACAGGTTCTCGCGCACGGTCATATTGCTGAAGATGCGCCGTGCTTCTGGAACAGAACCCATGCCCATGCGGATAATCTGCGGTGTGGATAAGCCGACAATATTTTGTCCCTTAAAGCGCACCAATCCGGCGCGGGGTTTGACCAAACCGAGGATCACTTTCATGGTGGTACTTTTGCCGCTGGCGTTCCCACCCAACAAACACACAATCTCGCCCGCTTGTACATGCAGTTGGATGCCAAAATGCACCTGCACCGCGCCATAAAACGTATCCACATCTTGCAGCTCTAACAACCGGTTCGGCAGCGACTCAACTGTATCAATCATCTATTCTTTGTCTTCTCTCTGTGTCCTCTGTGTCCCGGTGGTTAAATCTTTCTGTATTCTCTGCGTCTCTGCGGTTAAATCTTGTATTCTGCTTATTTCCCAAATAAGCCTCGATCACACGCGGATCGTTGCGAACAGCTTCCGGCGCACCCTCCGCGATCTTCAGCCCGTTATCCATCACCACCACCCGATCCGAAAGTTCCATCACCAACGACAACTTGTGTTCGATCAGCACAATCGTCAGCCCTTGCTGCTTGAGTTCGCGGATAAACTCCAACATCTCGGCGGTTTCCGTCAGATTCATCCCCGCCGTCGGTTCATCCAGCAGCAGCAAACGCGGTTGGAGCGCCAAGGCCCGCGCGATCTCGACACGACGACGGTTGGCATACGACAAACTACTGGCAGGATTATTGATGCGCGGAGTCAGCCGTTCGCCAAAGCGCGCGATGATCGCTTCGGCTTCTTGCCGTAGTTGTTGTTCTTCCTGTTTCACTGCCGCCGTCGGGAATAACGCGCCAAAAAACTCGACAACCATATTACGCGGACGCGAGGCTTTGCGGCGGGTATGTGCCCCCACCAGCACATTATCCAGCACACTCAAGTTGCCGAAAACTCGACCGTGCTGAAACGTCCGCGCGATCCCTCGACCTGCAAATTGATCCGGTTGCAAGCCCACCAATGATTGCCCCTCAAACGTGATGCTGCCGCTGGTCGGTTGGTCGGTTCCGGTAATCAGATTGAACAGCGTGGTTTTACCCGCACCGTTCGGCCCGATGATGCTGACGAACGCGCCACTCGCCACATCGAGGCTGATGTTATCCACAGCCCGAACGCCATCAAAGTGCCGCGCCACGTTTCGGATTTCTAAGAGAGCCATCGCTACTCCGTTCCCAATAAACCCTGTGGACGGAAGCGAATCATTAGCACCAGCACCAACCCGTACAACAGATAACGGTAATCGACCAAGCCGCGAAACAATTCCGGTAGAACCGTCAGCACCACTGAACCCAAAATCGCCCCCATGATGTTGCCCATGCCGCCCAAAATCGCCATCGTCAGTGCCAATATCGAGGTCGAACTGGTGAAGGTTTCATTGTTGATGTAGCTGTACATATGCGCCGTAAATGCGCCGCTCAACCCCGCGAGGAAAGCACTGCTGGCAAAGGCCAAGGCTTTGTAGCGGTTGAGGTTGATACCGTAGGCTTGCGCCGCCACTTCATCATCTCGCAGCGCCCGCCAGATGCGACCCAACGACGAGCGCACCAGCCGCCATTGGAACAACGCGCCGATCAGCAGCATCCCCAATGTGAACCAGTAAGTATTCCGTGCCGTGACAATCTGAATACCGAAAAACGTTGGCGCAGGAATATTGGTGATACCCAGCGGCCCATTCGTCAGCGAATCCCAATTGAGGATTATCAAGCTGACAATTTCACCAATGCCAATTGTGGCAATCGCCACATAATGCGCCCGCAGTCGAAAGGCTGGAAACACCAGCAGCGTACCCAACACCGCCGTGAATAATCCCGCCAGAATCAACGAGAGTTCAAACGGCACATGCAGCCGCAGCGTCAGCAGCGCCGAGGTATACGCACCAATCGCCAAGAATCCGGCTTGTCCTAAGGCGGTTTGTCCGGCTGTACCTGTGACTAGCGTGATGCTCATCGCCACTAAGCCCAACAGATAAGCGTTGGTCATCACTTGCAGCGGATAACGTGCCGTCACCACTAGCGGCAGTAAAATCGCCGCCACTGCCAAGCTGATAATCAACCATCGCGGCACATGAACCGGTTTGTTGTTGGGGATAAACGTACCGGTCAGTGGTTCGGGAGGCGCTTGCCGTCGGCGGCTGAAAATCCCATTCGGACGGAACAACAGCACCAGAATAATGATGACGAAGGCGAACAGGTTGCGGTAGGAACTGCCAAACAGCGACACGCCGTAACTTTCGATCAAACCCAACAGCAAACCGCTGATCATCGCACCGGGGATATTGCCGAGTCCGCCCAATAAATTAGCCGAAAACCCTTTGATCCCCGCCTGAAAACTCATGGTCGGATAAACCGTCTGGAAGTACATGCCCACCAGCATCCCCGCGATGCCGCCCAGAATCGATGCCACCACAAAGGCCGTGCGATTAACGGCGTTGACATCCACGCCCATTTGCTGTGCCGCTTCGCGATCTTGGGCAGTCGCCCGCAG
>JACDGI010000125.1 GCA_013821665.1 Anaerolineae bacterium | reverse complement strand
GAGGCCGCCACTGTTTTGTTTCTCGCGGTGCCAGCGGCGGAAGTAATCCGCGCCATGACTGGTATCGAGTAACCACGAAAAATCGACGGCTAAGGGGCGACCGATTACACCTTTCATGATCTGTTCGCGCAAGAGGGTGTAGGCAGGCGCATAGCGATAATTGAAGGCTACTCGTAAGGATTTGCCGGTGCGGTCAATGGCATCAAAAATGGCTTTCAATTTGTCAGCATCAACCGTCATGGGTTTTTCACTGATGACATCACAGCCGAGTTCCATCGCCCGAATAATATACAGATGATGGGTGCGATCCATTGAGGTCACGATGACAATATCAGGCTTCACGTCTTTAATCATTTGATCAAAATCGTTGGCATGATAAGTTGGCAGCGGTTTTATGCCTAAAGTTGTTGATAAGCGTTGGTTATACCAATTCATGCGAACATGGCTGGTATCACACAAGGCTATCAATTCTGCCGAGTCCCGATACGTATTGGTGATGGCATCGACATACATTCCCGCGCGTGAACCAGTCCCAACAATTGCGTAACGCTTTTTTTCCACGATATAACCTCTCGGTTTAATATAAATCTATTTGGCAAAAGAAAGGGATTTTCTAAGGTAGACAAGTTTTAACGCCCAACCCCTAGAAATTATTCTCGTAACAAGTATAAACCTTTCAAGTTTATTGACCACAATCCAACATGGATTTATCCACTTTACAACCCAATTTATCCGCCCCTGTAATCCTTACGATTTCTTGACGTGTAAACGAACGAACCTGACCCCGTTTTGACCAGCACCCTACTAGACTGAATGTTTGTGCGTATGTACTGAGGAGGTTTGATTATGGATGTGATATTTGTCGTACTCACGATTGTACTCTTTGCACTGGCATGGGGCTTCGTCGAGCTTACGGATCATGTAGGGGGTTGATATGAACATCATGTATGTTGTCACAGGATTATTAGCGCTAGGGCTGCTGGTTTATCTGATCGTCGCCCTGCTGAAGCCGGAGTGGTTCTCATGACCATCAATGGAATTTTACAACTCGTTATCTATATCGTCGTCATACTACTGCTGGTCAAACCAGTGGGTTTGTATATGGCGCGTATCTTTGAAGGACAACCGGTATGGATTAACCGCGTTCTACATCCTGTCGAAACACTGATTTATCGAATAAGCGGTACACGCGAAGACACCGAAATGAACTGGAAGACTTACGCACTGGCGATGTTGGTCTTTAATCTGCTGGGCTTCATCGTTGTATATATCGTGCAGCGTATCCAAGGATCGCTACCGCTCAATCCAGCGAATATGGCGAACGTTACGCCTGATTCGTCATTCAACACAGCTATGAGCTTTATGACCAATACGAATTGGCAAGGTTATGGCGGTGAAGCGACCATGAGTTACTTCACGCAAATGGTCGTGCTGACGGTACAGAACTTCGTCTCGGCAGCAACGGGCATGGCAGTCATGGTAGCGTTGTTCCGGGGATTAGCACGGCGAACCACAACCAATATCGGCAACTTCTGGGTGGATATGACACGAGCAACATTGTATATCCTGCTGCCATTGTCGATTGTCGCAGCGGTGGTGTTTGTGTGGCAGGGTGTGCCGCAAACATTCAATAACTATGCGACGGCTAACGTCATCGACAAGACAGCCATTACTGATGCTAACGGTGCGGCTGTTACAACACAAACCATTGCATTAGGGCCGGTGGCATCACAAGAAGCGATCAAACAACTAGGCACCAATGGTGGTGGATTCCTGAATGTCAACGCGGCGCATCCGTTTGAAAACCCGACCCCATTGTCGAACTTCATGGAGATGGTCTACATCCTGCTGCTGCCAGCCGCCGTTTGTTACACCTTCGGCAAAATGATTGGTGACACACGGCAAGGTTGGGCGCTGCTGGCTGTAATGACCATCATCTTTGTGGCGCTGATGTTCGGGACTTATGCGGCAGAACAAAGTGGTAATCCGAAACTGCCAGCGCTCGGTGTCGATCAAACGGCCAGTGCCCTGCAAAGTGGCGGCAATATGGAAGGTAAGGAAACACGCTTCGGTATTGCGGACTCAACGATTTGGGCGACGGCGACAACAGCCGCTTCCAATGGTTCGGTCAATTCGATGCACGACTCGTACACACCATTGGGTGGTTTGATGCCAATGTGGCTCATCCAACTGGGCGAGGTGATTTATGGTGGTGTCGGTTCGGGCTTATACGGGATGCTGCACTTCGTGTTTATCGCGGTGTTTATCGCCGGATTAATGGTCGGACGCACACCGGAATATCTGGGTAAGAAAATCGAATCCTATGAGATGAAGATGGCTTCTATCAGCATTTTAATCCCTTCACTATTCGTGCTGCTGGGAACGGCTATCGCAGTGGTTCATCCTGATGGTTTGGCGACGATCTTCAATACCAAACCTGCTGTACATGGCTTCAGTGAAGTGCTATATGCCTTCTCGTCGGCGGCGAATAACAACGGCAGTGCATTCGCCGGCTTAGGTGCAAATACGGTGTTTTACAACACGGCGCTGGGTATCGCTATGTTCTTCGGACGCTTCTTTGTCGCCCTGCCCGCGCTGGCTATTGCGGGGTCGCTGGCAAAGAAGAAGGTGGTAGCGGCAGGAGATGGCACACTGCCAACGCACAACATGCTATTCATCGTACTATTGATCGCTGTAATCATCATCGTGGGTGCGCTGACATTCTTCCCGGCACTGGCGCTTGGCCCCATCGTCGAACATCTCCTCATGGTTGGCGCGTAATCGCCAGCCATAACGAAAACAAAGGACTAATTGAAATGACTATCGAAACGAAAGCAAAAGCGCGTCCATTGTTTGACCCGCAGATTGTGCGACGAGCAGCAGTAGATGCACTGGTAAAGTTGAATCCGCGTGTACAGCTCCGTAATCCGGTGATGTTCGTGGTGGAAGTCGGCGCGGCCTTAACAACGGTGCTGTGGTTGCAAGCAGTCGTTGGACAAGGTGAAGCGCCGACGGGCTTCATCTTCACGATTGCTATATGGTTGTGGTTTACAGCGGCCTTCGCCAACTTCGCAGAAGCGATGGCTGAAGGTCGTGGTAAAGCTCAGGCGGACGCTTTGCGAAAAGCACGGCAGGACGTGAGTGCCAAGAAAATGATTAGCCCACAATATGGAGCCAAAACCACTACGGTTTCAGCTACCACTTTGCGGAAAGATGATGTGGTTCTGGTCGAGGCAGGTGATGTCGTGCCGGGTGATGGCGAAGTCGTTGAAGGTGTGGCCTCGGTGGATGAAAGTGCCATCACAGGCGAAAGCGCGCCGGTCATCCGTGAAAGCGGTGGTGACCGCAGCGCTGTAACCGGTGGTACAAAAGTGCTTTCTGACTGGCTAGTCGTGCGAATCAGCGCCAACCCCGGTGAGGCATTCCTTGACCGCATGATCTCGATGGTGGAAGGTGCCAAGCGCCAGAAAACACCGAATGAAATTGCGCTCAACGTGCTGTTGGCCGTTCTGACCATCATCTTCTTGATGGCGACTGCCACACTGTTACCGTTCTCGATTTACTCGGTCAGCAGCGCGGGGCAAGGGTCGCCCATAACGGTGACTGTGTTGGTGGCACTGCTGGTGTGTTTGATCCCGACGACCATTGGCGGCTTGCTCTCAGCCATCGGTATCGCCGGTATGGATCGTATGATACAGGCCAACGTGATTGCGGTATCAGGACGCGCAGTTGAGGCGGCTGGTGATGTGGATGTGCTACTGCTGGACAAGACCGGAACGATCACACTCGGCAACCGGCAGGCAACTGCATTTCTACCAGCACCCGGCGTTACTGTAGAAGCCTTAGCTGATGCGGCACAAATCTCGTCGCTGGCCGATGAAACACCGGAAGGCCGTAGCATCGTCGTGTTGGCGAAAGAAAAGTTCAATATCCGTGAACGGGATGTAAAAGCACTGGGTGCAACTTTTGTCCCCTTTACCGCACAAACACGGATGAGCGGCGTGGATATGGATGGACGGCAAATCCGCAAGGGCGCAGCCGATTCAATCCGTAAGTATGTGGAAGAATCGGGTGGGCAATACCCTCAAGCAGTACAAACCAGTGTCGATGATGTGGCACGGCAAGGTGCAACACCTTTAGTGGTGGCCGATAACATGAAAGTGTTAGGGGTTATCCAACTCAAGGATATTGTCAAAGGTGGTATCAAAGAGCGCTTTGGTGAACTGCGCAAGATGGGCATTCGTACCATCATGATTACGGGTGATAACCCACTGACAGCGGCCTCAATTGCGGCGGAAGCTGGTGTCGATGATTTTCTAGCAGAAGCGACTCCTGAGGCCAAACTGAAACTGATCCGCCAGAACCAAGAAGGCGGCAAGCTGGTGGCGATGACCGGCGATGGAACGAATGACGCGCCAGCGCTGGCACAGGCTGATGTCGCTGTCGCGATGAACACCGGTACGCAAGCGGCTAAAGAAGCCGGTAACATGGTTGATCTGGACTCGAACCCGACCAAGTTGATCGAGATTGTCGAGATTGGTAAGCAACTGTTGATGACGCGCGGCGCTCTGACGACCTTCAGCATCTCGAACGATGTGTCCAAGTATTTTGCCATCATTCCAGCGGCCTTTGCTTCGACCTATCCACAGCTTAAGGCACTGAACATCATGGGTTTGGCAACGCCCAACAGCGCCATCATCTCAGCGGTGATTTTCAATGCGCTCATCATCGTCGTGCTTATTCCGTTGGCACTCCGTGGCGTGCGTTATCGTCCGATTGGTGCTTCGGGACTGCTGCGCTACAACCTACTGGTTTACGGATTGGGTGGATTGATTGCACCGTTCATCGGCATCAAGGTTATCGACTTAATCCTCGTGGCTTTGCACATGACCTAAGCACGAGCTAGACAATCCGAGTTGAATTGGGCAACAGGAAAAGTTGCCCGCAGAAGGAGTATTGAAAATGACAACACAAACAACCACCACGCAACGGTTGAAAATCGAATGGAGTCAGGTAATTCGTCCGGCGATTGGTGTGCTGGTGCTACTGACCATCTTGACCGGTGTCCTTTATCCGGCAGTGGTGACGGGAATTTCACAGGCGTTATTCCCTAGCCAAGCGAATGGCAGCCTGATTAAAGACAAAGACGGCAATGTAATTGGATCGGCATTGATTGGGCAGCAGTTCAGCGATCCGAAGTATTTCTGGGGACGCTTATCAGCAACTGGCCCTGTGCCATACAACGGTGGCTTTTCATCCGGTTCGAACTACGGGCCGTTGAATCCTGCGTTGATTGGTGACAGTGGCAGCGTCGAGAGCCGTGTGAAGGCCTTGCATGACGCGGAAAAAGCGGCAGGTGTCGATGATACACAGGCCGTTCCAGTAGATCTGGTAACAGCTTCTGGCAGCGGACTTGATCCAGAAATTTCGCCAGCCGCAGCAGCCTATCAAGTGGCACGAGTGGCGGCTATTCGCAAGCTCGATCCGACAGTCGTGCAGAGATTGGTTGATCAATATACCGATGGCCGTTTGCTGGGATTGATTGGCGAGCCGCGCGTCAATGTCCTGAAGTTGAACATTGCGCTGGATGCGACGGCGGGCTAAGACGTTTCAGCCATCAACAGAATTCGGGAGGGCACATTGGCCCTCCCCTACGTTAACACATTTCAAAAGCACACCCCGTTCTATATAAACTCCAAATTGACTAAAAATACTAATCACACGCGCAATGAGCCGGAGAAGCGGAGGTTATACGGTGATTTCTGATCAAGAACTACCCGTATAATATAAGCAGTACCTCATTCGATTGTGAGATAAATTCTTATGAAAAAGCTCGGACTTCTGCTGCTGATTTTCTGCTCGGCACTATTGGTCTCTGCACAAGAAAAAAGTAACCCTGTACTGCAAGTGGTTTCAGACAGTGCTTTTCTTCGCGTGCTGCCGGATGAACATGCCGAGCCAGCGGGATCGGTGTTTGCAAACGACAGCCTACTTGCAGTCGGACGGAATATGGATGGCGAGTGGTTAGAAGTACGCCGTACCGGCTTCAAGAAGTCCGGTGGATGGATCGCGCGGAAGCTGACGGCGTTTACCTTCAGCGTCAGCCAACTACCGATTACGGATTCGACAACGGGACTGCTCGGAATTGAGCCGGTGATGGACAGTGGCTACGCGATCTTGATGATTAACGAGGGCACCCTACGAAACGCGCCAAGCCGTTATGCCAATAAAATTGTGGTCGTACCCCTGAATTTGACACTGCCGGTTCTGGAGCGCACGCCCGATAACCAATGGCTGAAAATCAACTATCGAGGCTACTTGGGTTGGGTGGCAGAATACACCACACGAGCAACTGTAGCGCTCGATACGATTCCACTCAGCCCGGAATTTGCTGGTAATCCTGATTATGCAGCTCATGAAGTCATCTCACCTGAAATGCAGCTTGCACAGATTGACCGACTGGTGAGCTACTTAACACCCATCAATAAGGTAGCTGCGGGGGTGCTTGACTATTGGCGATTGATGGCACGCGGTGACACGATGGAATGTTTGCCGCCAGCGGGGAATTATACCGATTACAGCATCGGCCCACGCGACCTCATTGAGTTACCGGAATTACGCCGTCAAACGCGGTTATTGAAGCAAGCCATCGCAGATATTAACGCGGCGATCAACACGATGAAAAAGTGTGGGGTTTATACCCCGCCGGAGATTCAAGCGGCTTATGCAAATACGATTAGTGCCCAGCACACTTTTGTCCTGATTTTACAACGCATGAACCTCTTGCGAAAAGAAATCGCTGGATAAGTGCCACATATCCAGTAAATTTATAAACTGGATGCACACAAGTGCGCCCTTCAAGAAACATGTCGTATCGGTTGATGTCTACACCAAATATCACCTATGGCACGAGGGGTGCAGGGGTTGGTGACGGCATGGGTGTGGAGTAGTAATAATAGCGATAGCGGGGCGGAAGGGTTGGTAGAGGCTCACCGGGAACATCGAAGGTGCCGCCGGTTTGCAGCAGACAAATTTGCTGCCAATTGTAGCGTTCTTTCGCATTCGTCCAATAAGGAACGACACGCCAAACATACTGGCCGGGTTCACGCGGAAGATCTGCCAGCTTAATGTGGGCCGTGGTGGTGGTGCTATCATGAGCGGTACGCTGACCAGAAGGTGAAATAGTGATGACACTATAAACATTAGCACCCTTGAGTTCAGGATAAGTGACGGTTAGTTGTTGATCGCCAGCCGCAAAGCTGCCTGAGAGCGTAAAATTACCTGTCCACGCATCACAAACATTATCTGACAGATTAAAGACACCCGGTACGCGGCTGTTGCGATTACGGGGCAAGGCACGACCCGTCGGCGGAATACTGTTAAAGGGAATGCTCGTTCGAAGAAGGCGGGCGTAAATCCAGCCCGTTTCGTTGTTGAAGACCACTTCCAGCCATTGATTACCATCCCACGAATAATAAAAATCACCCCGTCGTCCCAAAATGACAACAGAAGTGTTGATGTCGAGCTGACCGAGCGAGTCATAGGCAAAATCCGGCCCGACATAGACGCGGGTTCCATCAAACTCGACGATGCCAGTGATAGTTTCACCGGCATCAGCCGCATCAGGATCACCGGGGGGTTGGGCAAGTGCAACCGAAAACGCGAGGATCATGCCAATGAAGACTAAAACGATAAGCAGTTTTTTAGATCGCATCAGTATATCCTCGCTTCAATCGATGCAAGACGCAAATTGCGGCTGACTCACCCGTTCGCGCCATGTTGGAAACGGTTGTAGATCAGATGAACAGGTAGCAATATCCGATGGGGCAAGCGAACAAAATTGATTATCCTGCCGCTGCTGGAAAATGGCTATACCTGCCCCATTTAAAAGCGACTTACCATCGACTGCAAAACCCTCGCCCATCAGACCGTGACCGGTTGATAATTGCAAGGTTGTCAAGGTGCGTTGTAGATTGGCAACAGTGAAATCGTCGGCTGCCAGTGGCAAAATATCATGCAGCAGCAGATATGTACCGGAGGCAGCAAGATCGGCTGACTCATCAGGTACGGCGGCAGACTTTTCTTTATAGGCAGTAAGGTATTGATCGTAAAGTGCGCCGATATGCTGCTGACGATAAGCGGGATTAACAGCACCAGTGCGACTGACAGTAATAAGGCCATCCGTGTTGCCAACATGTTCACACCAATTACTACGATCCGGTTCAGCGCTCACCTGAATATAAGCCAAGACATTCGCATCCGTTTGGCGCATACTTAACCAAAAGTTATCGGTATCATGGTCAAAGCCGACCACAACCAGCGCGTTGATTTTTTTCTCACGGATTTGTTGAGCGACTGATTCACCGTCATAAAGCACATTATCGTAGGCATAGGTTAGCACTGGCACGGTCGGTAGATCGGACGCAAGCGCATCGACAATTTGCTGGGCAGCAGGACGCTTTTGGTAAATGATGGCGAGGCGCAGGGGTTTATCCGCTAAAAGTGTGCTGACCCGTGACTGAATAAAATTGGCGCTTTGTGAACCTAACTGTGCATTGTTGGGCAGCGGCGAAAAGCTCCATTGGTGGGGTTTATCCAAAGGTTCGGTGACTTCCCAATAAACGAATTTGCCATCATGCGATGCGTCGAGCAAAACTTCACTGACGGCGGGCAAACCACTGCCGATAATTAAAGGCACATCACCGGACAGTTTGGCGACAGCCTCACGCGCACTGTCACGATTGTTGGCTGGAACACTGACGAGTTCAAGCGGATGCCCTGCAATTCCGCCACATGCATTAACGGCATCAACCATTGCCACAACGCCTTGATAAGGGGTAATGGCAGATGCCATCAACACCGTTTGGGACGGAAATACCGCACCGATATGCAAGACATCGCCAGCGGCAGGTACACAGGCAGTAGCGTTATCCTGTGCGTGAACCAGCGAGACAGTTAGGCTCAAAAGCCCGATGAGAAATACGTGTTTCCAAAGCATGGTGTTTTATTTTTTCGTGTGCAATAAGTTGTGATTCTACTATAGTCGATATTTTTATGAGCCGAACATAAGCGTAGGTGATGCGTCAGGTGGGCAGAGGGTACAGACAAGGCATTCTCGGATAGGCTATATAATGAAATTTACTATCCTTGATGGCATTCGGGAATATTCATATGCGACGACTAACCGTGTTGGTTGCCTGCCTTTTCGCGACCTTTGCGACGAGCTTAGCGTTCTCCTCACAAGTGACTTCGGCCAATATCGGCACAGCAACGGCGACACTCGCACCAGCCTTCCAGATTGAAGGTGAAATCGGACGGGCGCTGCCGCGTAAAATCGTTTACGACCCACATACTGAACGCATCGCAGTCGTCAGCGCTTATAACCGTCTGGAACTGGTCAACGCGCTGGATTACAGCATGATCTATGTGCTGCATGAAACCGGCGATTATGGGGATATTGCTTTCAGCCATGACGGTCGGTGGTTGGCGGTGGCTTACGGTATCACGATGGAATTATGGGATACCAATACCGGCAAACTCGCGGCGAGTTTGCCCGACCTCGGCAACGCACGCAGTATTTTTGGGCCGATCACTTTTACCAGTGATGATAAGGTCGCCATCTTTTATGGGAGCTACCCTGCGCCGCGCGAACTCCGCCAAACCGAAAATGACAGCATCAATTATCCGTGGGTGTGGAACTTACCAGCCGCCCGTAAAGAAGCCGAGTCCACATTCCCGAAGAAGCTCGAAGCTGTTCAGATGGTCGATTACGCCAATGGGTTCGTCCTGTCGCCGGATGACAAGATTATCGCTGCGTTACCGGGACGACTGCGGGTGCTGGATGCCTTCACCTTAAAGCAGGACTATGAAATCCCAACAGACCGTTATGAACAAGACCCGTTAACCGTTTGGTTCAGCCTTTTGGATAACAGCGTCTATGTACGACCTGTGAGCAAAGATACCTTATTGCAAGTGGATACGAAAAAAGGCGTGTTGGTTGAGATCCCCACGAACAGCCAGTTAAGCAAGTCTGATTTGGATTTGATCGGCGGCATTGAACTTGGTTCTATCGCGCAGGTGATTGGTGGGGTTGGGAACACCGGTTATAACCCGCTGATAGGCGTATTCTTAGGGAAAGATTATCGAAGAGATCCCTATTACGGCAATAAAGCGCTGACCGTCACACTGATTGATCTGGTGCTACCGCCGGATGCGACACAGGATAATGTGTTAGCGCTGCTGTACGTTTATGACGAGACGGCTGGTACAGGCAGCTTTATGTTCGGAGGGCGCGGAACTGCCCAACAGATGGTACTCAGCCCTGATAAAAAGAATTTGCTCATCCGATTGACTGACAACGACGAAAATGTGGTGACCTATGATCTGGCGAGTGGGCAAGAACTACGGCGTTTTACACCCGCATTACGGGCAATCGGTCGTTATTACCGACCAGCGAAAAACCGAATCTTGGCTTATGACACGACAGGCAAGATCATTATCAGTGATTTTGAACGGCGCGGTGCAGATAATGACACAGTTATCGCGGAAGATTTGCACTATTCGCAACAGTTTGACCGCTTCTTTTTCAGCGATGATAACCGGAAGGTTATCACCTTGGCGGGGACGGAATGGCGCGAATGGGATATTAAAACGGGCACGGTACTGCGGCGCGATTTGATTTACCTTGACGGGCAAATCGTAGCGACATCGGGCGATGGCTACCGTTACCTGACTTACTACAATGGTACAAATAACACGGTTGGCGCTCAAGTGGTCGATATGAACACCAACAAGAGCTACAAAGTACCGTTCACCAATATTCCGGGCAGTGCTATCAACGACATTTATGCCAATCCCTCGTGGACGCGCTTCCTCGTTGTTTATTCGGATAACCAATTTGGGCCGTATTTTCCGGGCAATCAAGTTGCGATCTTTGACTATCGAGATGGGTTGAAGTCGTTTATCGCAGGGGATGATTTGCCGCCGCTGGCACAACGACAATATGGCTGGGTGGATGACCAGACGGCTTATGTTTATGGTCAAGGCACCCGACACGATATTCCGCCGCGCGTGTATGGTGTCAATTATGCAGCGAATGGTTTGCCACGCTGCATCGTTGAGGCTTATCCAGACCAGCAAGGTCATTTTCTGCAATTGTGGGAGCGACTGGTCTACAACCTCCGTACCGACGAACTCGATGGTTTGACCGCCGCACTTTGTGCCCATTTGCCAACCAACACAGACGCGGTTGAGGCTCAACTGGTGCTGACCGCGACTCCGCAGCGGGTTCTCGTGACCGGGCTGCCAACCGGCGAAGTACCGCAGTGTTTATTAGACCGCTATCCGGGGCAGACAGATGAATATTCGGCAACATGGCGCAAGTTGGTTCGGGGACTCTCGCCAGAGGAAACGCAGAAGTTAGCTGTTATGTTGTGCGAAGGTATCGGCGTGATTGATCCGTCGGGAGTGCTCGATCCTTCGCTGGGTTACACGATGTTCATCAATTCGGATACGGGCGAACGCGCCAGCGGCGATTATCAAGTTCCCACAGCAGACACACGCCCGCTTGACCCGATTTATGATCTGTTCGAAAAGACTGAGAAACGATCACTCGGCACAGCTATCCTGAGTCCTAACGAGGTACTGGTGGCGGCTTCAAATATGCCGGGTGAGCTAGTCATCTACCGGCTTCAGGTGCCCTACCGTAACCTGACAGCACAATTGACCGCAACAGCAGTGGTGCAATTGCAACAAGCTAATCTGATAAAGGCGCAGCCAACTTCTTCACCCACTTATAATGCGATTGGTACGCCGCGCCCGACTCTAACTCCTACCCCTGAGCAGACGCTTTATCCACGTCCAAAAGATCGCGTGTTCACCAGTGATACGAACCCAGAAAAAATCTGCCCATCGGAGCAGCTTTTCAGCATCAACAAACCACCGACAGATTATGATGCGAAGGGACAAATATATGCGGCAGTACAAAGTGATTCATTATGGTCGGTGCAGCCGGAAAATGGAACACGCGTAGAAGATAAAGAAATCCTGCAATGCGGACGTGGGATTAATTGCCAATTTTCGCCTAATAATCAGTGGGTATTGGCCGAGTCGTATGAGTCGATTTTCATCATTCGACCTGATAACAGTGATCCGCGTGTCCTGTGGAATTTATTGACACCTAACCCGTCCACACCACAACCGCAAGACCTCGCGTGGTCAGGCAACGACTCGCTTGAATGGACAGGTCAAATCCCGGTTACGGCTCAAGCATCAAAATCCTATACGACTTATAAGCAAGCTTACCTGCGCGATGTGTTGAATGTGTTCCCTGACCCGAATCCGTGGATACCGGAGGTGAGTATCAACGAACTGCCAACACAATTGGTGGCGCGGCAACCGGGGGGAAACTGGGTGGTGGTCGATACGACTTATAACACAGGTGTCGGGCAAGGCTTCAAATTCTATTTGTACAATATCACCGACGGCTCGTACCAGATATTTGCCCAGAGCAAGACCAACGAAATTAATGTGTATTGGCATCCGTGGGGAGACCGGCTTTTCTATAACTTCCCTGAAGATAACAATGCTCTGCGCGCGACTTATCAGGTGACTTTCCCGAAGATGAGTAATCAATTTCTCGGATATACGCCCAGTGGCAACTGGTCAAATGATGGTCGATATATTGCTTATAACACCCAATCTCTATCGCAACCTGTTGGCGTGTGGGACAGCGAGACCGGACAAATCAAAACCTTCTGTCTACCAGAAACGGGCGCACGCACTTATGACGGCTCATTTGTCTGGTCGCCGGATAACCGTTATGTCGCCTTGCAGGTGTCACTACCCAAAGATGAAGCTAAAGCAGGTGTCGGGCAGCATACACTTGTGCTGAATGTAGCGAGTGGCGAAGTGGTTGACCTGACAACAGGCGTGACGAAAATCATCGCGTGGGCACAAGAACCGGGTACTTATGGGAGTGGACGAGTCGTCACGCCGACAGCAGGTGTGACGTTGACACCCTCGCCCAGCATGACAGCCGCACCTTACACACCATCGCCGACCGCGACGGCACAATAGGAGCAAGATGATGCGCAAAACTCTGATCTTCATCAGCTTGGTCGTCATGTGCAGTTTGTTCATGGGTGTGGCAAGTGTGAATGGGCAGGACCGTGATTTGTCGATTGTGCATGTCACCGTACAAAAGAATGCCGCGTTACGGGCGGGGCCGGGGCGCAATTGGGATCGGCTGGCGACACTGCCATTCGCTACCACTTATCGAGCGACAGGGCGCACAATTGATGGTGAGTGGATTCAGATCGCTTACGAAGGTGAATTAGAAGCGGGAGCGCGGGGCGCGTTCACACTTGAGGGTATAACCTACGGATGGGTGGTATATTGGCTGCTGACATGGACAGGCAACATTCTTGACCTGCCGATAGATGGTAAGCAACTGGTTCCTACAGCGCGAGAGTCGGGGGGGTTATTAACACTTGGGCCGGGTGATTTACCGATTTATACGGGTGATGTCATACCGGAAGTGCGCGTGCCGAACCCTATTACATCCTACGTGCGAGTCGAAATTACAGGCAGTTTAGGAACTGGCTCCAAATATTTTTGGTTGCAATTTAAGTTCAACAATCATTTCTATTGGATACCGAATTGGGCGGTCGGTGTTTGGAGCACGGGTGGTGTGCCAGATGCGGCTTATTTGTATCCTTATGGGCGGCTGTTACAACAACTACGTATAGAGTTATCACGCTTGCAGGAAGTCTATGGCGATATACGTGGGCGCTGGGAAGCACTGGACGAAGGCAGCACGGCAACTTGTAACGCCATTCCGGCAGATTTTGCACTACGGCGCACCAGCTTTAATGCAGATGATCTGATACGTGAACCGTTATAC
>JACDGI010000907.1 GCA_013821665.1 Anaerolineae bacterium | reverse complement strand
CCACTAAACCAGCGATCATCAATGTTGAGCAAATGCGTGACCTGATTGCGAACTGAGCCTACTCCGTAATCTACTTTGCGAGTGAATTGTTCGTCCGTCAATGGGACGATACACTCATCCCAAAGCTTGCGATTGAGGGTGAAGTGATAATCGTAGAGGCTGCGGAAGCGGTCGGCGTTCACCCTTAAATTCCCGAAATTACTTTGCCCACGGCGGCGGTGGCGGCTACCAAAACGGCGGCGGCGATGGCGGCGGTCAACACACGACGTGTTTTTTCGCTCGGATTATAAAACTGGGTGATTTTCTTTACGGTGATTGTTCGTTGCATTTATGAAATTCCTCTTCCCTAAATTGCGTTGTTGGCTACTGATGATCCTAAAATGAGTGTGGTCATTGTAAACGGATGAGGCAGGCCTCATCCCTACAAAAATTCATCTTATTGCAGCAGCAGAATCAAGGTTCGCTGCATAAGCCTCATTATTGGCAATCTTGGCGAAATTGGTAATAAGGTTTGCCGCCGCCAACTTCGCCAAAAACCACGTTTCGCTCCCGTAACAACGTCTGCTGACGAGTGTTTAGCGTTGACAAAATTGACAATTTCGCCAATTGGAGATGGCAATCCGGTGTTTTTCATTATCAAGAGTCTCAACTAACGGCAACATTGAAGATCTACTACCGCGCATTCTTCGGCCAAAGTTGGCGGTAGGGTTTCAAAACATCTGATTACATGCGTATTTAGGTAGCACAGCATTAAGTGGTGGAGGGCGAAGTTGAGCGTACCGACCCCACCCCCAACCCCTCCCCGAAGCGTCAGGGAGGGGAGAAAATGCAAAATACGTGTTCGCGAAAGCGAGTATCTTTAGCCAGAAAAATACTTCCACTGTTTAGTGCAGTCCTATCCGTATTTAGAACTCACTTCATTATAGAACAAGCGGTCTAAAAGTCAAGTTTGAATCTGGTTTGAAAAGCCGCAAAACGGGTACTTTGAGTGTTGCTGTCCAAACCGTATTTTGCCACATATTCCATAGGATCGACGTTGGAATCAGCCGAGATTCGGGTGAAAAAAGGATCATTAGGGCTGTCTGACAATTAATTATGTTGTGGCTTGCACAGCCGAGGGCTAAAGCCGCACGGCTAACCACCAGACAAGCTTGCTAAAGCAGCTTCAAGAACATAGATAAGTGCGCTTAGGAGAAATAAATTGCAAGGTTTTAGTAGAATAATGCTATTTCACCCTTGTGTCAGATTGAATTACTGTGAGAAATTTGCATGAATGGTAAAACATCTCAAACGATTGCTTTGCAGTTTAATAGCTACTTTAACAGTCATGATATCGACAATTTAGCGACATTGATGACCTCTGACCATGTGTTTATCGATGTTAACAATACGACAATCGAAGGTAAAGAAAAAGTACTCGGAATGTGGCAACGATTTTTCGAGAACTTTCAAGATGATTACAGAAACATTTTCGAATACTTAGCCGTACAAAACGATGTTATTATCATTCAAGGCCATACAGTCTGGACAATCAGCGAGTTAGAAGATAAATCCGTTAATAACGGATTGTGGACTATGAAAATTAGAGATGGTAAGGTTGCGGAGTGGCGAGTTTACGTGGACACGCCTGAAAATCGAAAACAATTGGAAATCGATGGCTAAAATATAAGGTTTGCGCCCTAAAAACTCCGGTTATACACTTCTTCTATTTTCCCACAATTTCTATTACATGAAGTTGGAATATGTAGGGTAAGGGTCAATAAAAGTAATCTTATGAATTCACAAATAGCTTCCATTCACCGTTCGAAATGACTTCAACTTTCCCATCCACAATCTTCAAAGCTGATTGATCATCCAAGGCGTAAAGCGGTTTGCCCGTTTTTAGTGCCCATTTTTCTACATTTTCCAATTTTGCCTGAGGAAAATAGTCGGCATTCAGATGTGGGCGGATACCAAACTCGACAAGACCCAAGGTTCTGGCGCTACCCGCGCTGGATGACATTTCCTCATTAAATTGATCATCAAAATAAACGCTGGTTTCTTGTAAACGATTTTGATCAAAATTCAAACCGGAAGTCATCATCAAACTGCCAGCGCTGGCACCAACGTAGACTTTGCCCTGCTCCAAGAGTTGGGGCAGCATCCCAAACAGCCCTGATTTTTCCATCCAATAGCTGAGATAGAATTTATTGCCACCGCCAACAATGATGGCATCGGTCGCTTCCAGTTGAGGCCGCCAAATTTCTTCAGGTAAGCTGGATAAAGCGGTTAACTCCAACAAGCCTAAACTTTTCCAACCCAAGTCTCCCCAGCCTTTTACTACTTCCCACATATGGGCTATGCCCTGCGGATAAGCATAGATGGCAAGAGGAACGAACAAGGCGCTCGACTCGTTGATCGGTTTGCCAAGTAAATCGACCAGCGCTTTGTGGATGGAATCGTTGGTGATACCCGATGATGTCAGTAGGAGTTTACCTGTTGTCATGCGATAACACTCTCAGGAATATCTGTGCATTTAGAAGTAGCGGAAACAATTTTTCGATACACTTTCCAAGCATGAGCCTAAAATAGCAATACCCTACAAATAAATTAGCCTTATTCTGGCACTGTTCTATTGGATAGATGTTGGAATCTTGATGATTTAGAACCCTAATGCATCCTTAGGAAACTGGCATCTCAGCAGTAACCATTTGCTGTTTGAAGAAGTAGGGCTTTACCAGAATGGTGGCAACAAGATAGGCAGCGCTGATCAGCAGACCGCCCAGATATAGAATAATTTGTTTTGATTGATTCGCGATCACCCACGCATCAAGCCGGGTAAAACATGAAAAAAACGGATCCGCGTCATAGACATCTTTAATGAGCAAAAGTGGATCGCCTGTCGTGGCA
>JACDGI010000906.1 GCA_013821665.1 Anaerolineae bacterium | reverse complement strand
AGGTAATAGCGACCACCGCGTTCAACGGCCAACTGGGGTTTTTATCCAGCAGCGTTAAATAACGCTCCACCAGTACGAACGTTTTCCCCGATCCCGCGCCAGCCACCACAATTAGATTGCGTTCATGCTCGTAAATAGCTGTGTGTTGGTTCGGTGTGAGCTGTAATGGGTTTGATGCGTTCATGCGCGTTTGCGTTGGTTCATAATATTAACCCGGCAGAATTGGGTGAATTCGCAGTAGTGAGAACAGGCACCACCGCCTTTGTGGTTTGGCACACTGGCGAAATTTCCACCACGTCCCTGTTGTAGATGTTCACCGAGACGTACTTGTGCTTCTGCGAGTGCATCTGCGTCTTCAGACTCGTCTATATTAATTGTGCCGCTGAGCTTTCCGTTCAGATGCCAGAATGTGCCTCCTACCATGTTGGTTGGCGCATTCGTATCAGTTTGGCTTTCCCGTTCTAAGATAGCTTCACCCGCCAGCAAGTACAGCATCATCTGGAAGTTGCGCCCCTCGGTCATTTCGGATGTCGGGATAGTCGTGCTGCCCGATTTGTAATCCACAACAATTGCCCGATCCCCGATCCGGTCAATGCGGTCAATGTAGCCCGTCACTTTGACCACATTTCCACCCAAATTTATGCGTAGTGGTACGGAATCCTCACCACCGAGCGGCACTTCTTGCATATAGGCGAGTCGGTCGGCCCCTTTAAATTTTTTTCCTAACGGCGACTCATCAGAAAAATCCGCCCTTACCAACGCTTCGATTTTTCGCATCAACGTCACCTGCTCTTGCGCCCACAGAACAGACTCGCGGAAGCCATATTTCCGCGGAGCATCCGGCAAAATTCTTGTTGCCACATCCCGTAGAATCGTCATCGCTGTATCGAGATTTTCAGGTGTGATACTGACTTTACGTTGTGCTAGTTCGCGGTAAGTATCTTCCAAAACCGCATGAATGACCGTGCCCCGTTGCGCTGCGTCCATGCCAGTTTCCGGCTCTTCGATCTCTTCCAATTTGAGCAATCGTTTAGCGAAAAACCGGAAGCCACACATGCCATAATCGTTAAACTGGCTGGCGCTCCAGATACGTCTGTCTCCCAATTCCGCTGCCACCCAATCCAACAGCCGTGCATCTTCCAATCGTCCGCTGTAGTGATCGAGCGTAGGACTCATCATCCGTTGCAACTCGATGCTCCTTGATTGGAAAATATGCTGCCAATGTTCTTTATGTTGGCTGATCAGCCAGTTATAAAGTGAGTTCGTTGACTCATCATTTACACCGTGGTTAAAGCTATCTGCCACAGCCAGAGCAGCCTCACTGCGATGAGCAGCTTCCTCCGCCTTGACCACACCGCCCAACTGGATTTTGTGGCTTTCCACATTCGTATCGGCATCATCGAAGCTGACTTTTACCGCTCGCCATAAATGGCTTTCAGGCCAGATTGCACCATTTTGGATGGTTGGTCGCGATAGGGTAAGTGTTTTGCGTGGCAGACTGATGAGTTCATAAAATAATCTATCGTCTGCTGCTCGTTCAGCCTGTGTTTCCAGAAAGATTCCGGCTTGCGTTAGCGCTTGTCGTTCGCTGTCGAGATATATTGGATCTTCCGACGTAGGCCGTGGGAAAATACCCTCGGATAGGCCGGGGATGAAAACATGCTCGTGGGGCAGTCCACGCGCATCGGTTACGGATGTAATTAAAATCTTCCCTGAACGATTGGTATTGTTGGTTATCGTTGCCGTGCCGACCGCACTCTTAAAATCTTGCAGGAAATCACGCCAATTCGTTTGTTCAGTTTGTTCCAGATGCAGTACCGCAAATAATTTTTCAGTCGCCAACATCCCGCGCAGGACACTTTTAATCTTTTGTAATGCCAATAAATCGCGTGCTTCGAATACTTCGTTTGTCTGACGTATTTGTGCCAGCACGTTCAGGGAATATAGAGGCGCTTCAGTTTCAACCGCGTCATCATCCGGGGCAGTTGTTGTATCACTGCCTATCAACCCTTCAACCCACGCAATATATTGGTTGATATTGGCCGATTCGGGTGGCGTTAAGGCCTCAAAGAACGTTTTTAATATCTCTCGTAAATGATTTGCCTCATCCGCATTTAAGAGTGCGTGATGTCTTTCGCCGTCTTCATCAGAAGTAGAGACTGCTGCCAGTCGTATCGCGTCCAGCCAATCCTGCCGACCTCGAATAATTTGTTGATCCCTGCTGATAACATCCAGTTGGTTGATGATTTCGTCGTTCATTTCTGGCACGGCGAAATAGGGCGACCGCAGCACATCCAACACAGCGCGTCGTCGGAAGTCGTAACGGGTCAATTCTAAGAGGTTGAGCAGGGCGATAATGGCTGGGTTATTTGCCAGCGCATCCCCATAATGCATGACGGTTGGGATGCCATAGCGTTTTGCAGCATGGTCAAAATGTGGAGCATAAAGCGTCCAATCGCGAACCGCGATCAGTATTTCGTCGGGCGAAGTGCCATCTAGTAGCAGACGTTTGACCTGCCGCATCATTGCCGAGGCTTCAATTTTAGGGTCTGGTGCTTCAATTAAACTCAAACCATCATCAGCCGATATTGGAGTCGCGCCATTGATGAAGCAATTCTGGATGAGATGGTTCAATCCTGCATGCCGAACGAGGTCATCAAGTACCGGTATTTCGTGAGCGGTGAGGGACTCTCCGGTTTCAGCAAAAGCGGTGGTTAAGCGCTGTCGTGCTTCAGTGAATCGGCGACCTAAAGTATTCTCGCGTCCTTGTACTTGAGGCAGGGTAATCGTCGTTTGCTGGACACGACTTGCCAGCAGCGCTAATAATTGAGCCTGAAGCGGATTAAATTGGTCGAAACCATCGACTAGTAGATGCGCAACTTCTGTACCTATATTGACC
>JACDGI010000905.1 GCA_013821665.1 Anaerolineae bacterium | reverse complement strand
GTACCGATCCGCAGACAGCAGGTGCGACTACTACGACGGATACGAATACGAAGCCGGGTTCGCCACCGTTCTCCAGTACATCTACCTCAATCCGTGAATTGGCTGCGCAGGATGCGGGAACTTTTGCGGCATCGTTTAATGTCCCGCAGCTACTGTCCACCTATGTGACTGTTAATCGGTATGCGATTACCATTAGCATTTTCAATCCATTGAACCCGGCAACACCCTGTGTGCTGACATCACAAGCGACCGTGTTGACCGCAACGCCGACCTTACCGGGCCAGCCGACTTCGACGATTACGCCGACACCAGACTGTGCATCGAGCCTGATCTCGGTGAAGTTCAATTCGTTCGATAACTTTGGTATCGTACGTTATGACATCTACAACCAGCGGAATACGACTTCTACGCTCGTTAGCGTCAAGATTAACTGGCAGAAGTATGTCAACAGCCAACGGCTGCGAAAAGTGAGCTTAGGCGCACCACCCGGTCAAGCCGGTGCGGTTGTGGTGTGGGATTCGGGGAATGTCAATGAAGATGCTACCCCGCCAACCAATAGCAAGACTGAAGGTACGTGGCTCAGCAATTATACGTTACCCGCAGGTTCAGTGAGCAACCCGTCCATTACACCGGTCTACTTCGACTTTGAAGGTATCTACCGGTATGATGACTACTTTGCATCGACTAGCCCACGCTATGGTGGATCGAGCGACTTCAACTTCTCGGATTTTGAATTGACATGCAGTACGCCGGGTGGTTCGGCAGGTACTACGAGTGGTGGTAATCCGACGGGGCATATCACGCCGGTCAATTATCCGACACCGACGACTGTGCCAACCCTAAGGGCATCGGATACACCGCGTAATACTGATACGCCGGCACCGACGCAAACACCGTCCAAGACTCCGACGAAGGGGCCGCCAACCAATACTTACACACCGAAACCGCCAACGTCTACGCCTCCACCGAGCCCGATGCCCAGTCCACAGGCACCGCCGACGGCAGGTACAGGTAATTAACGCAATCAGGTAAGTGCAATAAGAGCTCCCCCTCAGTGGGGAGTTTTTATTTGTGCGTCGTTATATGCCTGTTGCAATAAAGGGAGATTGGCTACCATATAGACGGTTTTATTTCGTGTTTGGAGGTATCGTGATTTTTTGCATTTCGCCCAATCCAGCACTCGACCACACTTTGGTTGTGCCTTCGTTTAAGCAGGGGACTGTGCTGCGGGCACAATCAGCGTTATTTGCCACGGGTGGTAAGGGACCAAATGTAGCACGGGCGGCACAAATCTTAGGTGCGAAAACCCGCTCATTTTGTTTTCTGGGCGGGCGTACCGGTAAACATGTGGCGGATCTGGCGCAGCAAGAAGCACTTGAAGGTCATTGGACATGGATCGATGGTGAGACGCGTACCTGTGTCATCGTGGCGGATGATGGTACAGGCGAGGCAACGGTTATCAATGAACCGGGGCCTCGTGTAACCGAAGCGGATTGGTCGCGTTTTAATCAAATTGCGCTCGATACGATTATGGACGCGAGTGATGTGTGTTTTAGTGGGAGTTTACCGCCCGGTTCGCCTGTCGAAATGTTCGTCAAATTGGTTGAGGCGACACGCGATGCGGGAAAGCGGGTTTGGGTTGATACTAGCGGCGCTCCTTTACACGCTTCCTTGCCGATCAGTGGAATTACGATCAAAATTAATGGTGACGAGGCCGGTGAAATCCTCGGCAAAACGGTTGATACCCCTGAATTGGCTGTGGCAGCAGCACTTGAATTCCAAGATCGGGGAACGGGTAAGGTGGTTATTACACTGGGTAAAGATGGCGCAGTGCTGGTTGATGCGGCCAATCATTGGTGGGCAAAGCCACCGGTTATTACCGTCAAAGATGCTGTCGGCAGCGGCGATTCATTTTTGGCTGGCATTGTGACTGCTACAGCGAATGAATATAGCGCCGATATTGCTCTCAAACATGCCGTGGCAGCAGGAGCAGCGAATGCTACAACGGTGGGGGGTGGGGATTTTCCAATCGAGACCTTTAAGCAGATTCTGGCTGAGACGATGTTATATGCGTTGTGAGTAAAACCAAATATAGATCAGGAATCGTGCTGCGAAATGTTGTAAACGTTGTTGTCGTTGTTGCAGTTATTGCATAATTCGCATATTTCCCGTAACTACTCAGGTGGTATTTGAGGGAGAATTGCGTAATCAAGGCTAATTCATCTCAACCATCTGAGGGAGACTTCATCGCTCCTAGTTCCAAAATCGATACTCGCATTTTGGAAAATGAGGGAGAAAAGGGTACCTGAGTAGTTACTATTTCCCGCCGAAATGGCAGGCGGATGTGAGGGAGCAAGCCGCCGAATTGACATTTTGTGTCGGCGGGAGGCTCGGCTACTGCCGCTGAAATGATACAAATGCGGCGAATGGCTCGGCTGCTGCCACCGCCGTGCAATAAGGGTGTGCTGCCGCTTTCAGAAAATGGTTATAAGCAGTAAGTTTCAAGCTACAAGCCTGAGACGAATTAATTGGCGGCAGTGGCGGCGGCAGCAGCATAGTGCCATTAGGAATTGCTGCCAAACAGGTAATAATTGCTGGTATAGTCATGACCATGAATAAACATCTCCATCCGGTGTTTAGCGCAAACCTGACTCTATGCACATTATAAATTCAAGATGGTTGTCAGAGGGTACGTGATGAGTTAGCAGGGCGGAACATGTTCCGCCCCTACATTGATGTATTTTGAAAATCAAATATCACGCACTCTGCAACAGGTAGGACTGCATTAAGTGGTGGAGGGTGAAATTAACCCTCATCCCCAACCCTTCTCCCTCAGGGCGAAGGGAGTAAATGCAAATTCAAAATCGCACATTATTGCTTTTTCAGGCAAGCGGTTAATCTCCACCGTTTAG
>JACDGI010000904.1 GCA_013821665.1 Anaerolineae bacterium | reverse complement strand
CATAGAAGGGCATCAGTTCGCGTGTGTGGGTGATCCAGCCACCAAGGAACCAGCGGAATAGATCCGAGCTGTGAATTGGGCCGATCTCTTTATCACCGTCAAAAAGATTGGTTTTGCCTTCAGGATCCCACAGACTCATGTGAATGTGGCTGCCCGATCCAGCATACCGATCATCCGGTTTCGCCATAAACGAAACGGATAGGTTAAGTTGATGAGCAATCTCTTTGAAGCACTGCTTATAAATGCTGTGATGGTCAGCGATGGTCACTGCGTCGGCATAGCGAATGTTAAGTTCATGCTGCCCCGGTCCCCATTCGCCTTTGGTGAACTCTACCGGAATGCCGCTGTTCATCAAATGCCGCCGGACAGCAGCATTTAAGACTTCTTCGCGCGTCCCTTGCAGGATATGGTAATCCTCGATGTAATCGCCAAAATAGTTCAGGTTGTTATAACTTTTTTCGCGTGCCGTTTTGTAAGTTTCGTCAAAGATGAAGTATTCAAGTTCGGACGCGCCTAGTGCCAAATAACCGGCTTTCTTGGCCTCTTCGACCTGCTTATTGAGGATACTGCGTGGTGCAACCGAGACTGGTGTATGTGTTTTTTCGTCGGAAATATCACAGATGATCATCGCTGATTTATCCAGCCATGTCGCCATCCGCAGGGTTTTGAAGTCCGGCGCACAATGGAAATCGCCGTAACCCAGCTCCCAACTGGCATATTTATAACCGGGAATCGGCTCCATCGGCATATCGACGGTGAGGAGGTAGTTGCAGGCGTGCATACCGGACTCGGCAGTTTGCTGGATGAAGAACTCGCCGGTGACGCGTTTGCCCAGAAAGCGACCGTAAAGGTCAGTGAAGACCGCTACCACCGTTTCGATCTCACCACTTTCAACCTTTTGGCGAAGTTCATCCAACGTCAACATACCCCGTACAGAAGCATCAGCCATGACTTCCCCCTTGATAACAAAACCCGCAAATAAAGGAATCTGCGGGTCAATAATAGTGTCTGCTTAACGTAAATGCAAACGAATCTTAACCTGCGCTTAATACGATTAGAAGTCGGGAACAACCGCCATCACGATACCTGTTGCAGGGCCGCCCAATCGCATTTCGACAACGGCGCTGGCAAAGGCATAGGCATCAAAAGGCTCGAGTCCACGCTCGGTCAGCAGTAGGTTATAGGCCTCGTCCAAAGCGATTTGGTGCGCTTTTTCCAAAGTATCAGCCATACCTACGCAGTAAGTCCGCGTGCCCACTCGTAAACGCGGGAACTTCAGCTTCTTGTTTTTCTCAAGTGTGATTGTCAATGTCGCGCTGCCCGATGCTTCCAAGCTAACCCATGTCGGTTCGGCGGTACCCATTGCGGCGTGCAAATCACCCATTGCCAGCAGCGCCCCATCGACCTGCACCGGTAGAAACAATGTCGCTCCCACCGACATCTCACGCAAGTCCATGTTGCCGCCATATGGATAGGCGGGCATAAAGGTCGAGCCTTTGCCTTTCGCGGGCGCAACACCGATGCAGCCGATCATCGGCTTAATATCGACACTCAAACGGTTGCTGATGTAGGCGCGTCCATCTTTGAGCCGGATTTGCTTGACCTCGACTTCTTTGGTGTGTTTGCCCAACCCGCCGAAGTCCGGCAGCCACACCGACCATGCCCGCGTAACTTTAATATCCACCACTTCAATTTTCAGCGCATCGCCGGCTTCGGCACCTTTCACACGCACTGGCCCCGTGACCGCGTTGAAATTTTCCAGCCCAATCGCTTCGACGGTTTCGCCTTTAAACAAACGCTCGTAGGCGAAATCCCCGGTTTCGAAGGTGACGGTATCGCCACTTTCGATCTCCAATACTGGTGGGATGCTCGCATCAAAGGCGAAGGCTTTTTGCTCTTTTTGAAGGGTGTGGCTGCTCATAATAAGTTACTCCTCAATGGTTCAAAAGGTTAAGGCTCATGGCGGCTGATGAACGCACTCAAGATTTGTCGGAAGCGGTCAGCCTCTTCGACGTGCGCCATGTGCGAACTGTTTTCAAATAATACCCATTCTGAGCCGGGAATGCCTTCATGAACCGTTTTGGCAATCGTAGGAGTCGCCTCATCGTACTTGCCAGATGTCACCAGCGTCGGTGCATTGATCTTGCCCAGTTCAGGGATGACGTTCCAATTTTTGAGCGTACCCACCACAAAAAATTCACTCGGCCCGTTCATTGTGTTATAGACTTCGGGATATTCGCCGAGTTTGGCAAAACTGCGCTGGACATAATCTGGATTGGGGACGACCCGGCACACATGGCGGTTATAAAACTCGGTCATCGCCGTCAAATATTCGGGATCGCTGGTCGTGCCAGCCGCTTCATGCTTGAGCAGTGTTGCGTTTACTTCCGGCGGTAGATCCTCGCGCAGCTTATTAGCTTCCTCAACCCATTGAATCATGCTGGCAGGTGAACTTGCAATCGTCACACTGGCAACACCTTTCGGCTGGCGAATCATGTATTCCATCGCCAACATCCCGCCCCACGATTGACCGAGCAAATGGATTTTGTCGAGTCCCAATGCCTTGCGTACCGCATCGACTTCTTCCACATACAAATCAACCGTCCACATCTCCGGCTTTGACTCGTCAATGTGCGAATTTCCACAGCCCAATTGGTCGTAGAAAATCACACGCCGTCCGGTATCCGCCATTGCTGCCAACGACCACAAATAATCATGGCAAGCACCGGGGCCACCGTGTAATAAAAGCAGTGGCAGTTTGCCCGGTTCTTCCTTCTCACCAACGATTTTGTACCACGTTTTGTAACCTTTGAAGGGGATGTAGCCTTCAGTAACGGGTTGGGTCATATTTAAAAGCCTTTCCTTGTATTAGCGCTGGGAAGTGCGTGGATCAAGCGCGTCACGCACGGCATCAC
>JACDGI010000124.1 GCA_013821665.1 Anaerolineae bacterium | reverse complement strand
CAGTTAAAGAAGAAATGAACATCGACGACACAAAATGTACACGGACACGCCAAAACCCTGTAGTGAAAATGAAGAATATGAAGAATTTTGTGAAGTTTCTCCCTCGGCTCAGCTTCAGAAACTTCACAATCTGCACTCCGGTGTGCAGTATCCGAATCAAAAAGAGGCACTTTTGCGCCCCCATCTGTATCAGATAATTTTGATATTGAGCCAATAGCTAAAAGCTAACCGCCAATCGCCTTCACATACCGTTCTGCCGACTTCAGAACGGCCTCATAACCCTTTTCCGTCACCACACGGCCAAAGGCATCATAAATTTTGTCGAAAGCAAACGGCTTGACCATATCGACAATGTGCTGAACCTTCGCTGCCGACATCGGAATAGTGTTCGGATAACTGTACATAAAAGTCACATAACGGGTGTCGTTCACCACCAGCATCGTATCGCCCACAAACAACACGCCTTTTCCGTCTGCCCCATCGCGCCAGTGCATCACAGTCGAGCCTTCAAAATGCCCACCGCACCGGATGAGCGTCAGCCCATCGCCGATTTCTAAGGTGTCGCCGTCCCAAAATTGGATCACCGCATCAGGCCGTGTCACCCATTCCCGATCCCCGCTGTGGATATAAATCGGGAAGTTCCCGAAGGCGTGGCTCCACTCGACAATCGTGCTGTAATAATGGGGATGCGAAAGCGCCATCGCCTTCAACCCACCCAACGACCGAATTTTCTCAACCGTCGCGTCGTCAATCAGGCTGATGCTGTCCCACAACACATTTCCACTTGGGCTTTGTACGATATGCGCCCGCTGCCCAATCGCAAACTTCGGCTCAGTGACCACACTTGTTAGATGAGGCAGTAGACTGGTAAACACATTATGATGCTCGCGCTTCAGGTCATCCAAAGTCGTCCACTGCTGTCCGTTCGGCCCGATATACTGCCGTTCATCCTCACAAATGATGCAGTGTTCCGGTGGCTGCTCACTCTCGGCATATTGGGTTCCGCACGTCGCGCACATGTAATAAGGCATCATTCACCCTCAAAAGTTTCATCAGGGTCAAAGTCTTCGGTTTGACCCAATAAATATTCCTGATGTCCCACATCTGCAAGTTGCTCGAGAACATCTTGAGAAGCAGCAAATTTAATATCCCACAGGACATCATTCATATCCTTATCAAGATGAAGCGCATGAATGAGACGGCTCATAACTTGCAACTTGATACTTGTCACTTATCAACCCCCGATATGGTACATCTCCACTTTTTCGGCACGATCTTCATCGGTTTGTTCAGAACGCAGTTCGCTGTAACGGTCGATACGTGTGCCCCACGTATTGCGGATAATCTGCTCGATCTCGTCGTCACTAGCACCCGAACGCAGTGGCTCCCGCAAATCGGTTCCTTGGGTCGCGAACAAACAGGTATAGATGCTGCCTTCCGGTGACAAGCGCATCCGTGAACAGGCTCCACAAAACGGCTTTGTGACCGAGGCAATCAACCCGATTTCGCCCCCACCATCTTGATAGTTATAACGCAGGGCCACTTCACTTTGATAATTGCGCTTGGTCTGCACCAAGGGCATGACTGCGTCGATGCGCTCAACAATTTCCTGCGCTGGCACAACCTGATCCATACGCCAACCATTCTTAGTACCTACATCCATGTACTCGATGAAGCGCAGAATATAACCCTTATCCTTGGCCCAGCGTGCCAGATCCACAATCGTGTGGTCATTCACGCCACGCTGTACCACACAGTTGATTTTGATGGGTTGCAAGCCCGCTTTCTCCGCAGCCTCAATCCCATCCAATACCTTCTGCACACTGGATCGGTTGCCATTCATCTTGCGGAAAACCGTATCATCCAACGAGTCCAAGCTGACCGTAATCCGGTTCAATCCGGCATCCTTAAGCAGTTGTGCTTTTTGAGGGAGCAAGAAGCCGTTGGTCGTCAATGTCACATCATCCACACCGTCAATTGGACTCAGCATCCCGATCAACTTATCCACCTGCTCGCGCACCAAGGGTTCACCGCCCGTAATCCGCAGCTTGACCGCACCCAAGCGCACGATAATGCCGGTCAAGCGCGTGATTTCCTCAAATGTCAGGATTTCGGCTTTAGGCAAAAAGCGATAATGCTCACCGAAAATCTCGGCAGGCATACAATACGCACACCGAAAATTACACCGATCTGTCACCGATATACGGAGGTCACGTAGGGGTCGTTTAAAAGTGTCCTGAATGGCATCTGCCATAATGTTCAAATCCAACTTTCGAACAGACTATCTAATCGCTAGTGTATGACAAAATGTGTCACACATCAACATACTATAGTCGCGTTACATGACCCAAACATTACGTCAGCTCGGTTTTAAAGCCTTCGCGCCACGTCGGATAGATTGGCTTCCAACCGAGTTGTCGTGCTTTGGCGTTCGACTCGCCGCGCTCCCAAGCTGCCTTACCTGCTTGATAAGGTGGCGGTGGCGCAGCGATTAAACTGGCATAAAGTCCGAACACATCTTTCTTGGCGGCAGGTGCGTCATCCACAATGTTGTAGAGTCCCACAGGCCAATCCAAGGCAAGCAGCGCTGTCTGTGCCGCGTCCGCCACATGAATGAACGAGGCCACCGCGTCATTTACAACTAATTCACCGCGCTGCAATTGGTCAGTTGTAAAACTCTCACGCGCATACCATGTCCCCGGTCCGTACAACAATCCATAACGTAAAATGATCGTCGCTGGTGTTTTATCGACTCCCGCTTCACCCGCCCGTGCTGACCGCGCGGCTCGACCATGTGCGTCGGGTGAATCCACATCCAGCGGCTCGTGTTCATGAGCAGGCATCTCACCCGCCGCATAAATCCACGAGATACTCTGGGCGATTATTTTCTGTACACCAACGGCTTGGGCAGCATCACCCAGATTGGGCAACCCTTCATTTCGTAGACGGGAATTGGCCGCGAAATCGCGCTCGCCCAAATCGGTAAGTTGATGAATAACCACATCAGGATGGGCTTGCTCTAAGGCCGCGAAGGTCGCCGCGCGATCCATTACATCCATGACTATGGGCCGTCCACCAGCCGCCACAATCGAGTCCAATTTCGCAGCTTTACGGGTTGTGCCCGTGACATCATGTCCTGCTTGTACCAGCATCGGCAGTAGCAACCGCCCGACAACACCAGTCGCACCAGCCAGAAGAATCTTCATGCTTTCTGTTCCTCCTTCGCCTTCCAACCAGCGTATTATAGGCGTTCGTAAACATGACCATCAATAGAGTTAAGAACCATCGCAGCCAAAGCTCGAATCTTGCGCTCTTTTGGTGTACACTACTCCCATAATATCAACCGCTCTCATGGAGACAACTTCATGTCCACCGATTCACGCACTTGGTTTTATACCACTCCTGAACCACGCCCCTACTTCATCGAGGAACGTGTCAACCACACCTTATGGAAAAATCGTCTACAAGGGCTGTCCATGACCTGCACCCAATATACGTCTCCCATTAAGTTGGAAGGCATATGGAACGGGATGCCCGTCGAATTTGAATATCAACCCGGTAAGTGGTTTATCTTACGTGCGGGACGTGAAGTCAAAGAACTGATTGGTGTCGTGCGCCAAATCTTGATGATCCGTCCGGCGCTGGCTTATACGGATGCTAACGGCCTGTTTTGCGTCGAGTGGTATACCGACGGTGGCGCGGAACGGTTCCAGCGTATTCAAGGCGATCCCGCTTATCAGGGTGTGCGCCGCTTACGCAAAGACTAAGCAAACCGTTCGCCGATAACGTGATTTTTTGAGGGCATGTCCACGACATGCCTTTTTTGTTAAACATCCAACAGCCATTTTCCCAGCGTATTCTCATCTATAGAGTCTTGGTTCAAGGTCATTTTGGGCATACTATTAAAGTGCCTTTGTATACAAGTAGGGTTGAATCGTTATGAAAAACATGCGGCGTGGCTTGATCATCATCGCCCTATTGTCGGCGGCGTTATTCCTTACCAACGTGGTACTGGCACATGCCAATCCGGTGAAGATTGACCCACCACCCAACAGTGTATTAGATACGCCACCTGCTGAAATCCGCATGACTTTCAGTGAGCCGTTGGAAGCGCAGTTCAGCAAGATCAATCTGCGCGACAAAGACGGGAACATCCTCAATACACCGGCTACCCAAATTGATCCTAATGATCCCACACAGATGAGCATGGCCCCCGGTAAGCTGCCGAATGGTCTATATACGGTTGTGTGGCGCGCTCTCTCGGCTGCTGATGGACATCCGACTCTCGGCAGTTATCCGCTGGTGATCGGTGATGCCTCTCTGCTGCAAGGGACGACTAATCAAGTCGATGACATCATCCGGCCTGATAGCGCCTTCATCCGCTGGTCGAACCTTGTCAGCCTCGCCCTGACGATGGGCGGCATCAGTTTCCTACTGTTCGTGTGGATACCGTCGGCACCGCAGCCCACGCCAGCCGTTGAGCGTCGCATCTTGCGGCTGGTGTGGATTGGCTGGATACTGATTGGTGTCACCGGATTTTTATTACTCGTCCTGCAATATTCGTTGGCAACTGGCAATCCCCTCTTGCAAGGCATTGATGGCGACTCGCTGAACGGCGTGGTTGCCGATACGCGTTTTGGTCATTTATGGTTGTCGCGCACGGCTATATGGGCGGGCTTAGGTGGCGCATTATGGTTCGCCCGAACAGATCGTTGGTTTTATCTGGTATCGCTGGTGCTGGGTGGCATCATTCTGGCGATCAACAGTGCCTTTAGCCATGCCAACGCTGCCTACGATTTGACGGTTTCCGTAGCGGCAGATTGGCTGCATCTGGCTGCAACCGCGCTGTGGGTGGGTGGCTTGATCCACTTCATCGGCATCATCGGGCCGGTTCGCAGTACGTTCAAGCCAGCGGCACCTGTGTTTAGTAATCTGGTGGGGCGCTTCTCGAATTTTGCCCGTGTTTCGGTCGCTACTTTATTCATCACCGGTTTTTATGCGGCATGGTTACAGGTCGGCTCGGTGGATGCGCTGCTGAACACACCTTACGGGCAAGCCCTGCTCATTAAACTGATATTGATCGTGCCGGTAATCGGATTGGCGTTCATCAATCTGGTCTTTACCCATCGCGGTCTGGAAGCTGGTAACGAGAAATGGAGCGCCCGTTTGGGTGGTCTGCTGGGTGCCGAAATCGTGCTGACCTTAGCCATTCTAGCAGCGGTCGGTGTGATGACTTCGATCAGCCCCGCTCGAACGACACTGGCCGAACGTGCCGCTAATCCACCGGCAGCCGCACCGCAACCGATTAAAGATGTCAGCACGGTCAACGGCATCCTCATCCAGTTTGATGCGACACCCGGTTGGGTTGGCGAGAACACGTTTACTCTCAAGTTAGTCGATAGCAACGGCGCTCCCATCAATGACGTGACCTTGATACGGATGCGCTTCGAAAGCCAAACTCAAAATATTGGTGAAAGTGAACTACGACCGGAAAAAGTGGCTGAAGGAGTTTACCGGATTTCCGGCGCGAACCTCAGTGCTACCGGCGACTGGCGGATTCGTGTCACCATCCAGCGCCCTAACCAATATGATACGCTGGTGGACTTCACCCCGACTGTATCGGCTGCCCCCATCACACAAGCGGCTGTACCGCTGCCTGATTCCAGTACGCCGATGCCGAACCGCGTTTTTATTCTGCTGCTAGTCGGGATCGCGGCCTTAGCAGTAGGCGGCTATTTCCTCGGTGAAAATCGGGCACGGCTGTTACAAGCTTCATCCTTGTTGGCGGTCGGCTTATTAGTGATTGGTGGGGCATTCCTGTTCAGCGCCATGCAGGGGGTTTCGATCACTAACGCCAAGGATGCGACTTTCGCGGCCACGTCGCAAACACCCGTGCATATGGCGGTCAACAGTAACCAACCGCTGCCCTATCTGGTCACGGATGGTGGCAGCATTTTGCAGCCCAATAAGGATGGAGTTTGGCAAACCCTGCCCTTCGATGCCCATGTCAACGATATTTATGTGGATATGCAAAAGGTTATCTGGGCAGCCACCGACAGCGGCTTTTATGCCGACGAAAACGGCACATGGCGACAAATTAGCGCCAAGCCAGCCAACCGAATCGTCCTGACGCATGGTTTCATGTTCGCGCTCGGCAAAGACCATATTACGCGCATTCCGGCGGGTGGCATCGAGCAGGATTACACCCGTGAATTGGATCTGCCGCAGCCCGATACCAGCGCTGACGATCTGGTCATGATTGGCAACCACAGCCATATCCTCGAAAGCAGCGGCCAGTTGTTCCACAGCTATGATTTGGGTTTAGGCTGGCAGCCTATCACTGCCTCGGACACGATTGACGCCATCTCGCCGGATGCCGATGGCAACCTGTTAGCCACCACCGCCAATTCGGTTATGGTTTGGGATACCACCCGCGAAAAATGGACAAAGAACCTACCCTTACCGGGGGGTGATCCACATCCAACTTTCGCTGTCGATGACACCCAAGTTTATGCGGTCGGCTCAGGTGCGCTGTATCTACTCAAAGGCGATCAATGGCAGACTGTCGATATTCCTGATGCTACAGACGCTTATTTCGTTACGCTAGCCTATCAATATCCGCGTACCATGTGGGTACTCGATGGAGCAGGTTCACGTTTGTGGTCAAGCGATGATGGCACCCACTGGCTGAAGGTTGATGTCAAAGCAGGATAGCCTACGCCTTGAATAATCCCGGTGCTTTTGGTGTGTAATTAGGGAATACCTGATCAACTGCCGGATTATGCAAACGGTTTGTCATCAGTTCGCCAAGGATGTCGCGATAATCAATGGTAATCGCCAAGTCCTCGCCACGATCCAATTTATCCTCAGACATTCCCGGCCAGTTGGCAAGCACTGGCTTTCCGCTGCTGAGGCTGCCGCTCATCGTCAGCAAGGCACTGCCATGTCCATGATCGGTTCCACCTCCGCCATTTTCCTGCACACGCCGCCCGAACTCGGACATGACCACGACGGTTACGCGCTGCATATCCACGCCCATATCGCTATGGAAGGCCGCCAAGCCTTCAGCTAAATCTGTCATCAGGCTGGCTTGTTCGCCCTCAACACCGCCTTGATTCACATGTGTATCCCAGCCACCGAGGTCAATACAAGCGGCCTCTAATCCGACGTTCGCCCGAATAAGTGCCGCTGTTTGCTTGAGGGCATTGGCGAAATCACTTTCAGGGTAGGTCGCGCCATTTTGCGGTTGGTAATTCTGGTAACCAATACCTGCCACCACTTGAATGGCCGAAGTTGTGGCCTGTGCGGAAGCATACAAAGTGTCACTGTCGAGCTTATACAGCGAGTCGATGGCGGTCATCATGCGTGCCGCCGCCTTAAGATCACCACCAAGGTGATAATCGGCAATCGACTTGATGGCGACGGGCGATACTGTACCGCGCAAGGAAGCCTGTACCGCCGTTCCCCAACCCACCGCACGAACCGGTGAGGTATTGCCGGTATCGAGCGTTGCCAGATGCCGCCCAATCCAACCCGTATGCAAACTGAAGTCGCCGGGAGTACCGCGCTCCATAAAATCCATCGCTTCAAAGTGTGAGCGTGTTTCGTCCGGTGATCCGGTGGCATGAACCGCTGCCATCTCGCCACCTTTGAACACGGGCAGCAAGGGGGCTAAGGCCGGATGCAGTCCGAAAAAGCCATCTAAATCCAACACTTTAGGATCATTACCGCTGGCATCAGGGCGCGGGATTGCCAGCTTAGGCCGTGCCGCATAATAGGCATCTTCAGCGTGCGGGATGACCATATTCAGCATATCGGCACCACCGCGCAGAAACACCGAGATCAGCACATCGCCGCGTGGGGCACTGTTGGCCGGAGCGAAAGCCAGCTTGGGCATCCACATCGGCAGCATGGAATGAGCCGCTGCTACACCGGCCATCGCCGAGGTATTCCGCAGCATTTCCCGCCGCGTGATTTGTTTATTGAACATCATTTTGTCCTTTCAATCGAACCCTTTTTGCAGGGCTTATTTGTATTGATAAGCAGGTGAAGCCAACAGCAGCGCCACACCTGCATGAATTTGGGTTTGTTCGTCACCGGGGGTCGCATCCGCGAACTTCAGCACGGTTTCATGTTCGGCATCTGTTAAAGGTCGTCCGAACAAATATTGACCGAAGAAGGCCAGCGCCGCGCTGCTATCGGCTGCAATATTGTTGGCTTGCAGCAGCTTATTCAGGCTGTCGAAACCGGCTTGCGCCCCTTTGATCTTGTTATTGGCAGCGCTAATGGCGAAGTTCCAGCGCGGCAGCAGATTATTCATCCAATAAGCGCCCACATCGGGATAACCATTAGGCGACGGCCAATCAAAGGGGATATTGCCCATTGATGTTAATGGCGTGGTCATCGAGCGCACGAAAGCGGTGTCATCTTGCACATCGTAATCCAACGCCCGTAAGACGCTAACCGAATATTCAAAGGGCTGCTTGAATTTGGGTGGCGCGTTCCAAAAATCATCGCTGTTGAAAATTGTCCGCAGCACCGTTCGAATATCGCCATTGCTGCTCAAGTAAGCATCGGCACAGCTTTGTACCAGTGCATCCGCTGGATTGTCGCTCACAAACTTACGCAGCATCTTGGTACTGACGAACTTAGCTGTTGATGGGTTGGCCGCTAATATGTCCAGCACTTTATCGCCATCAGCTTCACCGTTGTTGGGGATGGTCGTCCCTAAAACAACTTTGCTGCCGGTGTCGTGCAGCATCTTACGAAACTTGAAGACCGTTTCACCGTTTTGGCTCTGCTTGCCGCCGACAATTGACCAACCTGTAAAGGCTCGTGCCACTTCCTTCACATCGGTTTCGGTGTAGCCGCCGTTGACACTCAAGGTGTGCAGTTCCATCAACTCGCGGGCATAATTCTCGTTGGGATGGCTCTTCTCGCTCTTGGCATTATCGAGGTAAACCAGCATGGCCGGACTGTGTGCCGACGCGCCCAAAATCGTGCGGAAGGTCGTCATGGCGTTCGGACGGATGGTGTCGCGGTCATCATCGACCTTCAAAAACACCACATTGCCCTTACCGATATACAGGCTAAAGTGGTCGGAGAACAACTGCACCATACGCTCGTATAACTGCTTCTCAGAATACAGCGCCCGTGTGGTTGTACTGCCAATGAGCGCACCAGCAATCACCTTACGCATCTTGTTTTCGGATTGTGCCAGCACACCACCGTTTTGGCTCAAAATGGGCATGTAAGTTTGCAGCCGATTTGTCATATCGGCATCAGTTAAATTGTCCGGTGAAAGCTGTTCTTCAATGAAGGCTTTCGCGCCGATCTGCCGCACATGGGCATACAAATCCGGTGTGACACCGAAGCTCAAACGGGCGATGACATGCGCCACATCATCGCGAGTGGCGGTCACTGCGGGTTGGAAGGCACCTGCCGGAGCGGCTGATAAGGCTTGCTCAATCGCGCCCGCGTTCACGGCGACTAAAGCGACTGCGCCAATACCTAGCCCTTTCAAAAAATCACGTCTATTCATATTCTGTAATCCCCACATTTCTCAACTAACTATGAACATCGTAAAGTGAAAGTGTTATCAAAGTGTGATCGGAAGGTAAACAGTATCAAAGCGCTAATGCTGGACATCGTTCCGCCCAACCGTTAGACTCAATCCTTTATCCGCATCCTCGCCTTTTGGATTTCAAAACGCCTTATGAATGACCATCGACTGTTTGTGGCCGCCGGTATCTTCCATCCCGAATCGGGCGGCCCAGCTACTTACCTTTATGAACTGCTGCCTGAGCTGCAAAAAATGGGTTGGCAACCGCACGTCGTCACCTATGGCGCGGGTGATACGACTGCTTATCCTTATCCGTTGACGCGTATTCCTCGCCGTCCACTGCCCATCCGACTCGCGCATTACGGACTGGCGGCTTTCCCACTGCTGCGTTGGGCGGATCTGGTGTACGTGCATACGCTCGATTTACCTCTGATCGGAGGAAATGCTAAGCGTGTCGTCAAGATGGTTGGCGACCAAGCATGGGAACGTTCCATCCGCAAAGGTTGGATACCACCGACTGAGGACATCGACACCTTTCAGATGAAGGATTACGGCGGAGTCGTCAGCACTCAGAAAGCCGCCCGTGCCCGTCAAATGCAAGCGATGGATGGCGTGATTGTCCCCAGCCAATATCTCAAACAGATGGTTACCGGTTGGGGCGTGGACGAGGCGAAAATCAATGTGGTTTATAATGCGCTGCCGCCTCACATGTTGTCTGCGCCGGAAACGGGGAGCAGCCTCACACAAGCGGATGCGCGTAAACAGCTTAATCTGCCTGATGCACCGACCCTCTTGACCGCCGCTCGCCTGACCGCGTGGAAGGGTGTTGACCATCTGATTAGCGCCTTGCAACATATTCCCGATGTGCGCTTGATCGTGGCTGGCGAAGGTGAATTGCTCGACTCGCTGAAAGCACAAGCGGAGGCGGCTGGCATGACCAATCGTGTGAGCTTTCTCGGCAAAATCAGCCGCGACAAGTTGGCGATCTATATGAAAGCGGCGGATTATCTGGCGCTGTATTCCGGTTATGAAGGTTTATCGCATACCTTGTTGGAGAGTTTGTTGGCTGGCACGCCAGTTATCGCCAGCGACAAAGGGGGTAATCCTGAAGTCGTGCAGCACAATGTCAACGGCTTACTCGTACCTTATGTGGATGTTCCGGCTTTGACGGCTGCGTTACAAACTGCGTTTCGCTCCGGTGAACGTGAGCGGTTAGCCGCCAACAGCCGTACCGGTATGGAGCGCTTCCAATTTGCAACGATGGTGAAACATACCTCGGATGTGCTGGAAAGCTATTTATAACGCCGAGTAAAAATCAAATTCAGTCCCGTGAATGATAAAGTCGCTCATCTATGATAGAGTCGAGTCTTGTCTATTTGGGCGAGACAATCTCGCTACAAATCTTATAAAAGGAGACAACGGATGCTCAGCGAAAAAATGCAAGCCGCGCTCAATGCGCAAATTAATGCCGAATTTCACGCCTCATATTTGTATCTGTCGATGGCCGCTTACTTCGAATCACAAAATCTACTCGGCTTCGCCAATTGGATGCATAAGCAATCCGACGAAGAAAATATACATGGCATGAAGATTTATCATTACATCAACGGTCGTCGGGGGCGTGTCCTATTAAGCCCAATTGAAGGCCCTAAGACCGAATGGAAATCCTCGCTGGCAGTCTTCGAAGACTCGCTCAAGCACGAACAAAAAGTGACCGGCCTCATCAATAAGCTAATGGATCTGGCGATTGCGGAAAGCGACCATGCCACCATCAGCTTTTTGAAGTGGTTCGTGGATGAGCAGGTTGAGGAAGAATCCAATGTGGATGCGGTTATTCAAGATTTGAAACGCATTGGTGACGCGCCTCAGGGTTTGTTCATCATTGACCGCGAACTGGCTGGTCGGAAAGGCGAAGCTGAAACAGAAGGCGAAGACGCGACCTAGTTGACCAAACACCGATAAAAATGGGCTGACAAATATGCCAGCCCATTTTATTCGTGTCGTACGTGATTTCGGTTAAATCGCTTTGAGCATCACTGCACCAGTTTGACGCGCATCACACCTTCTTTTGCTTGTCCCACCAGCTTGAAGCCCAGCCGTTCCGTCACCCGCAGCATATTGGTATTGTCGCCCAAAATGTTGCCGTAGATATGTTTAACCCCTTCCTGCTTGCCGATGTCCACCAAGCGCCGCAGTATCTCTGTGCCCAAGCCGTAGCCCTGATATGTATCGCTGACCAAAACGGTAAACTCGGCCTCTTCGCCGCCATACAGCTTGATTAACCGTCCAGCAGCAATAATCTCAGTTGCGCCACGCCGTCCTTTGGCTTCCGCCACCAGCGCCATTTCACGGTCATAATCAATGAACGAAATACGCGATAAGCGTTCGTGTTCAGTCCGTTGGCTCAATGTCATCGGGTAAAAATAGCGCAGCATGACGCTTCGTTCGCTGATTGTCTGGTGGAAGGCGGCCATTAACGGCTCGTCTTCCGGGCGAATCGGACGAATGGTGGCTTCGGTGCCGTTCTTCATCGTCCACTTTTCGACATATTGGGACGGATAAGGACGAATCGCCAGCTTCGGTAGCTGCTCCTCGGTCACGTCTTTGTCGTATAAGACGACGCGGGCATCCAAGGCCAGAATGTGGTCGGACGATACCACCAGCGGGTTAATGTCGATCTCTTTAATCCAGCGCTGCTCGACTACCAATTGGCTAAAGCGTACCAATAACTGCTCCAGTGCAGCCATATCGACGGATGCACGTCCACGCACACCCTTGAGGGCTTTATAGATGGTGGTCTGTTCCATTAAGCGTCGTGCCAGCGTCGTATTCAGCGGCGGTAGCCCCAATGAGCGATCTTTAAATACCTCTACCAGAATACCGCCCATACCGAACAACAGCACCGGTCCAAACTGGGGATCAGGGCTGGCACCGATAATCAATTCATAGCCATCCAGCTTAATCATGGGCTGCACGGATACACCCATGAAATCGGCGGCGCTGGCCTTCTCGGTGACGGATTGGTTAATCTCGTCAAAAGCTATTCGTACCGCTTGGGCATCATTCAAATTGAGTTTCACGCCGCCCACATCACTTTTGTGGGTAATGGTTTCGGAGTTGAGCTTCAGCACCACCGGATAACCCACTTTATCGGCTGCTTGCACCGCTTCTTCGACCGTCGGCGCGATATACATGGGGATGGTCGGGATATCGTAAGCCGCCAATACCTGCTTGGACTCGGTCTCGGTCAAGATCGTGCGCCCACTTTGACGTGTCTCGCGGATCATGGCATCGATCTTCGCCAGATTAGTCGCCTGTTCTGACGAGGCTGGTGGCATCACCGGCGTTTCGTAGATCGCCCGCAGATTGAGGGCATACTTCCACATGTAGTTAAAGAGTTGTACGGCAGTATCGGGATAAGGCAGTGTGGGGATATTGGCCTTATTCAGAATCGCTTCACCCGCAGCCACCATCTCACCACCCATCCAACTCGCCAGAACCGGCTTGCCTTCGATATGGGCGTAGGGGATAAGCTGGTTGGCAGTTTCGGTCGGATCAGTCATGGCTTGCGGAGTCAAAATGACCAGTAAGCCGTCGCTGTTTTCGTCCTGTGCCGCAACCTCTAGGGCCTTGGCATATTTATCCGGCGCGGCATCACCCAACACATCAATCGGGTTACTGTGGCTCCATGCTGATGGTAGAAAGCTGTTCAACTTCTCAATCGTCTGCGGGGTAAGTTCGGCCAACTCGCCCCCACCACGTATGAGCGCATCGGTTGCCAGCACACCGGGGCCACCTGCGTTCGTCATAATCGTCAGCCGCTTGCCACGCGGACGGGGCTGCTTTGCCAGCGCCTCGACCGTATAGAAAATATCGCTAATTTTATCCACACGCAGCACACCCGCACGCCGGAAAGCCGCGTCCATAACATCATCGCTGCCCGCCAGTGAGCCTGTATGTGAAGCCGCCGCATGAGCCGCCGCTTCGGTACGTCCGGCCTTGATGACAATGATGGGCTTATCTAGCGCTACTTCCCGCGCCGCGCTCAAGAACGAACGGGCATCACCAACCGTCTCCATATAGACGACAATGCTAGTGGTTTGCGGATCATCACCGAGGTAACTAATCAAATCGCCCCAGTTGACATCCAACATCGAGCCAATCGAGATGAATGAACTGAAGCCGACATTTTCCTTGAAGCTCCAATCCAAAACCGAGGTCAGCAGCGCACCGCTCTGACTGATGAAACCTACGTTACCCGGTCGCGCCATCGCTCCTGCGAAGGTGGCGTTCAATCCGCGATGGGGCATCATCACACCGAGGCAGTTCGGCCCGATAATCCGCATCTTGCCTTTGGCAGTGGCTAATATTTGCTGTTCCAGCGCCACACCTTCCGGCCCAATTTCCTTGAAACCCGCCGAGATGATAATCGCGCCACGTATGCCCAGATCAACACAATCTTGAATGAGAGGTGGCACACTCTTGGACGG
>JACDGI010000903.1 GCA_013821665.1 Anaerolineae bacterium | reverse complement strand
GTCATTGGGCCAGATTGCCTGGTGATCGCCATCACGCAGTCGGGCGAGACGGCGGATACCATTGCCGCCATCAAGCTGGCGAAGGCGGCAGGCGCGCCAGTCATTGGCATCACCAACACGGTCGGCAGCGCGCTCACCCGCGAGGTCGATGCGACGCTCTATATGCAGGCTGGACCAGAGATCAGCGTCCCAGCGACCAAGACCTTCGTTGCGTCGGTGATGGTGTTGACGCTGCTGTCATTGCATCTGGCCGCCGCACGCGGCACGCTGGACGCTGCCACGACAACGAACGTGCTGCATGCGATGGAAGCGTTGCCCGTGCAGATGGAGCAAACCCTCGCCATAGTCGATCAACCCGAAAATGCCATCCAGCAAGTTGCACGTTGGCTGGCAGGCTGCCAGAGCAGCATGTTCATTGGTCGCGGCATTGGCTATCCCTTGGCCCGCGAGGGGGCACTCAAACTGAAGGAGGTTTCGTACATCCACGCCGAGGGCTACCCCGCTGGGGAACTGAAGCATGGCCCCATCACACTGCTCGACGCCGCGACGCCCCTGGTCGCCGTCGCGTTGCACAGTGGCACGTATGAAAAGGTCATCAGCAACATCCAAGAGGTGCGCGCCCGCCACGCGCGCGTCATCGCCATCGCCACCGCAGGTGATACGCTCATCCGCGAGCATGCCGAAGATGTCTTTTACGTGCCTGCCACGGATGAACTGCTCGCCCCGGTGCTGGGGGTCATTCCTTTGCAACTGCTCGCCTATTATACCGCCGTAGAGCGTGGGTGCGATATCGATCAGCCGCGCAACTTGGCGAAATCCGTGACGGTGGAATAAGTCGCACCATGCGTTGGTGCAGCTGTTGTAGTAAGAGAATAAAGTCCGACACTTTAAATAAAGTCGGACACTAATTCCAGGGCGCCAAGGGGTTTGCGGGAATAAAGTCCTGAACTGAAAGGTGTTCAGTATCAGGATAATTGGCAACACGAGCCATGCCGAAAATTGAGTAATAATTGGACTTCACGACGGATAGCGGCCTCAAAACCGTCTGGCCGTTGATCAAAGTCATTAGTGCGGTGTCAGCATTGCTGACACCGCACTACATGTTTTAGAAAAAATAAAGTCGGACGCTGCAATAAAAGTGGGTTTGAGTAATAATATCCCTAACGTGAATTCGACTAAGAAGCGAGGCCAAGACGAAGATCACGGTTCATCGATGGCTTCGCGGGTTGAGGACAGTAAGCAACCAAGCTGCCAATCAGGTTTACGGGAAAATTGGTCGGACTGCGATGGCGGGAATGCTCGATTTGGCTGATATTCTTGAGTTGGTCATGGATCGACTCGATCACGGCACGCTTGCGAATTAACGCCTTGTCCAGGAGTGAGATCAAGGCGTTCGCCATGTTTTTCCGTAAGCGGGTGAGCAGCTGCAGATGGTGATACTGCCATAACTGCTCACCTAGTTCATGCGAAAGATAGCCCTTGTCGCCCATCAGTTTGCCAAAGAGGCGCTGAGAGAGCATCACAACGGGACGACGGTCATCGACATTGCCAGGCGTGAGGCACCACGACAGTATCTCGCCTTGATCGTTGACCACGAGATGCAATTTGAAGCCAAAGAACCAGCCGGTGGAGGTTTTGCCGCGTTGCGCCAAGCCCGCAAAGACCCGGTGGCTGCTGATGCGCGGATTCTTGCACACGGTCAGGGGAGTCGAGTCAATGAAACTGATTCCTGTACACTGACCCTGCTTGGTTTTCAGAGAGGCGACCAAAGGAACCAAGTAGTCGGCCATCGCTTCTACCATCCGGGTATAACTCAGCAGGTGCGGAAATTCCTGGCGGAGCGCCACATGGACATATTAGAGGTAATAGTGTTTAAAGGTGCGGTAACACGACTGATGGAAATGGATGAGGATGGTCATGATCTCGCTAGGATGCATTTCGTCCGTATGATGCCGCGCCCGTTTGCCCTGAGCCAGCAAGCTTCGCTTCCATTGCTGGCCGTGGTCCTGCTAAAAATCATCGACATCACAAAACAGATCAAGTATGCTCACACTGTGACCTCCTGAGAGTTGGCTGTTCTTGACTTTCAGCCATTCTATCAGAAGGTCGCTTTCGTCGAACTGACGTTAATACTACTTCGTTAGTTTTGTGATAGAGTCAAGGCATGAATAAAGCCTCTGATGAGGCGCTGCCAGAGTTGGCGAGCTTTCTGGAACCCTTTGTGTCCTTGATCCGCAACCGACAAAGTCGCCAGAGTCTCGAACGATATCTCACCGGGTTGTTAACCGACTTGCCCCGCAAGAACTGCGACACCGTCGCCGCAGCCCTGGCTAATACAACGACCGAGCGGTTACAACATTTGCTGACCGATGCGACCTGGAATCCGCTGGAGATGGATGAGGCACGTGTGCGGTTCATGAGCCAGCACTCGCCTTCAGGTGGGGTGTTGGTGCTGGATGATACCGGCTTGCCCAAACGGGGCAAAGCCTCGGTCGGAGTCGCGCATCAGTATTCAGGCACCTTGGGCAAGCAAGGGGATTGCCAAGTCGTGGTCACCGCCGAGTATGTGGCTGCCGATGCCAGCACGAGTCTGCCACTGCATTGGCCCGTCCAGGCACGGCTGTATCTGCCGCGTGTGTGGGCCGAGGATCCGCTCCGGCGACGGCGCACGCACATCCCCGAGTCGGTCACCTTTGCTCCCAAAACGGATCTCGCTCTGGCGCTGCTGGATCAGGCACGCGGGTGGCAGGTTCCCTTCTCCGCCGTGGTGGCGGATGCGGGCTATGGAGACGCTTCGAGCTTCCTGCATCATTTAGAGGACCGCCAGGTCGCCTATGTCTGTGCGGTGGCGCGCTCCTTTGGCGTCCGGCTCCCTCACGAGATCGCCGAGGCGGCAGAATCCCCCACCACTCCTCTTCCACGC
>JACDGI010000902.1 GCA_013821665.1 Anaerolineae bacterium | reverse complement strand
GCAAGGCTAGACTGAGGGCAGCAAACCAACGGCGATGACTCATACGAAGAACACTCATTCTCACTCATCCACAAATTTACATTATTATAATTTTACTCCTTTATTGCCCTGTCGGCCTAAAGACTTCTGTCCTAATTTCTCGGAGAAACGATATGGTTTTCCAAGCTGATAAAAGAAAACATGACCATAATGAATGACAAAATATTAATAGCATTTTTTGAGGTATCAAGTGCAGTTCTTGTGCCCTTCAATGATTATCAATAGGGAGATCAACTAATCCATAAGTGTAAAGCCAAATAATTCGTTATAACACTTATTTACGTGACCTATTTTACGGCGAAATTCGAGGCTTTCAGCCTTCAATCGTGACCTAGTTTTGATCTATGAACGCAGCAGCCCGGTGGCTCTGTGGCAAGAACGCATAAACCTTGTTTTGGCTTGGATCAAAGGCCAATGTATGCGCCCCAGCCTCAGTTGTTACCGTTTCAATACACTCCAATTTCTCGGTGTCAAAAATGTCAATCACCCCCGGATTACCCACCGCGACATATAAATGCTTCAGCGCAGCGTTATAGAAAATCACATCTGGCACACCCGATATACTGACCTGATTAAGAATAGTACCTAAATGGGCATCTATTCTTCAGCATGATTGGAAAGGAGTTCAGGAACAACGAACAGAAAAGGCATCAATATGATGATGATTAACGTGATCGGAACCCAGACAAACGCCAATGCTGCTGATAGGATATTGACGGCTGTTGCGATTCGATCTTGGCGAATGCGCTTTTGTTTCTGTTCTTGCGTTAAGGTGTTGGGGGCCAGGTTGCTGTCCACAAAAGCATATTTCCAGAATGCGCCCAACGTGATAGCTGCACAAGCCATATTAAGGGGGTAGAGCGCAACGACAAACGGATTGCCGGGGTAATCGCCAAGAAATGCCGTCAAAAATGGAAAGAGACAGGCGAAGAAAAGCCATATGATGTTCAGCCACAGGAGCTTTGCATCAACCTTTTCGATTTGATGCACGATATGATGATGATTGACCCAGAAAATGGCGATGATGAAAAAGCTGAACAGGAAACTCAACAGTTTCGGCGCAAGGACACTCATCCCTGCAAGGAACGCTTGCAGGGAATTATTCTCTAAATGAGGGATATGTAATTCAAGCACCAGAATAGTGAGAATAATAGCAAATGTGCCATCGCTAAAGGCTTCCAAGCGGGTCTTACCAGTTACCATCATGGCTCCATGCTGATGTCTAGAATTGGCACACTTCGTTTATCTTGAACCGTGGTTAGCCTTCGCTGACAAGATCATAAAACGAGGCAGACATGCTGCTCATGTTGATAAAAGACATGAATTTTTGAGAGATGTCGCTGGTATCGGATTTTCCGGCGTTGTGGGCGCTTTCCATATCGGTGTAACGCAAAATTAACAACCATTCGCCGTCAGCCGAACAGGTCGCTTCACGCCGCACCAACCCCGGTAGCTTTGGCGCTACTTCGCGCTGGAAGCGTTCATTAAGGGCGCGGAATTCGTCCTGATTCGCGCCGTCATTGACACGGAACTTTACAATTTGAATTGTTGCCATGTGAATATCCCTTTCATGAATATCAATTACATCTCAAGAGTAACAGTTGCCACACTACGACAAAAGGTAAATACCCGCCAAATGATGGTAAATCTGCGCCTAAGTTTGAGAGAGTATAAGTTGTTCACGAAATGCCAACGGTGTTTGTCGAGTATAACGCTTGAAGAATTTGACCAGATTGGTTGGTTCATCAAAACCAGTTCGGTCAGCAATCTCTTTAATCGACAAATTGGTGTGGATGAGAAGACGCTTAATCTCCAGAATGACCCGCTCATCGACAAACAGCTTTGCATTTTTACTCAGCGTAAGCCGGGTGACTTGATTGAGTTTCTTGGGTGAATAACCCAGGGTGGTTGCATAATCCTGAACATTGCGCGTTCGAGAAAAATTGGCTTCAACCTGTTCTCTAAAACGAGCGAATTCGGCATATTGAGCAAGTACGCTAGGCTGTGCCTCGTAGCGTTTGCGCCGCTCGGCAAGCAGCAGGATGGTTCTTAATAAGTTGCGGTAAATATCATGTTTGAAAGCGTCGACCTCTGTCCGGTCAAATTCGTGCTTGAGTTCTTGAAAAAGCGCCAAGAAACGCTGGTAATCTTCATTTTCTAGGGCAAGGATTGGAGATTGCAGCGAATAGTCAAAAATGCGGTAACTTTCCAGAACCTCTCGATCCTGCGGACTCTTGTATAAGAATTCTTTCGAGAAGGCCAACACGAACGCATCATTTTCAGTGTTGATTTCCCATTGATGTACTTGGTTTTCTGCTACAAACAACAATGTTTTTTCCTGATAAGGGTAGGAGGTAAAGTCTACAGAATGCCATCCCTTTCCTTTTGTAAAAAGAACGATCAAATAGGAGTGCAAGCGCTGTGGTGTGTCCATCGGATAGCGCTGATGGTTAAACAGTGTTTGAAGCGGCAGCAGCATACACTCAATGGCTTGCTGCGGTTGCGGAAAGGGTCGAACTTCTAAAATCTCTTGCGACATGGATTCTCCTCTAACACATCTCGAAGCAACAGTTGCTAATAGCTCAAGCTACTTAAGGAGCGCTGTAACATCACAGTGATGAGTGCTCCCTGCCATGTTGAACTTCTGTTTCCGATTTTTGTCCTTATCCCGATGGAACCCGGTTTTGGCCTGGAGTCTGGACTCTTAACAGTGACGCAAGTGCTACTGAACCTGTAGAAAAAGCTGCTGCGAGAACCAATGCCGCCCCAATCACATTCTATGCTAAGGTTATATATTCCAGATATAGGCCGCGTTTGAGCAAGCTGTCAGAATTGTTCAAAGGCACTCCATTAGAGAGAAAATAAGGTCGATTACACTGTACCCACT
>JACDGI010000123.1 GCA_013821665.1 Anaerolineae bacterium | reverse complement strand
TTAGGCCCCATTTATATAAATTATGGACGCGCCATCAGCACCGTGCGTTATGTTTCGGAACTCATGACCGGAGCGCTGGAAAACATCTATGACACGGGAAAAACGAACCCTGACGAAAAGACAGAATAGTCTCCAACATTATCCATATACAATTCTAAGAGCACTCATATAAATGTATATGCGATTCTGATACAATGCCGCTATATTAGACATGTCTTACGCACCACAATTGGTGTGTCATTCAAACTGAGAGAGGAAGAAATATAAGTGAGCCAAGAGGAGACGACACAGTTCGCCGCCGAGGAGAGCAATACGCCTCAACCCAATGAGGGGACTCCAGTTCCCGATTTGAATCTGGCAGAAGTGTTGGCAACAGCACGTAAAGAAGCTGCGGATTTTAAAGAAGGTTGGCTGCGTGAACGAGCGGACTTTAACAATTATAAGAAGCGTGTCGAAGGGCAAATGAAGGATTTGCGCGACAACGCGGTTGTTGATGCAATGCTCAACCTGCTGCCCATTATCGACGACTTTGAACGTGCGATGGCTAACGTCCCTCCTGAGATGAAAGATCATCCGTGGATGAATGGCGTGGGCGGTATCCACCGTAAATTCCAGAAGACATTGGAAGAAAAAGGTGTCACGGTTCTGGACCCGGTTGGAGAAGTCTTCGACCCGAACCGCCATGAAGCCGTGACCACCGAAGCCAGCAGCGAAGTTGAGAGCGGTCATGTGATCGCGACGCTGCAAAAAGGCTATGTGCGCGGAGATAAGGTTCTCCGTCCAGCCATAGTCAAGATAGCAATCTAGTAAATCAGTGCGCGGGGTACATCAACTGCCCCGGACAACGACTCGCACCAAATCAAACCAAGGAGAGCATTAAAAGCTATGGGAAGAATTATCGGTATTGACCTCGGTACAACCAACTCGGTTGTAGCGGTGATGGAAGGCGGTCAGCCTGTGGTTATCCCCTCTGCCGAGGGCAATAACCTCATCCCATCCGTAGTAGCAACCAATCCCAAAACGGGAGAACGTCTGGTGGGCAAGATTGCCCGTAACCAAGCCGTTGTGAACCCTGAAAACACAATTTTCTCGGTCAAGCGCTTTATGGGTCGTAAGTTTTCTGATCCGTTGGTACAAGAAACCGTCAAGCGTGTGCCTTATAAGGTTAGCGCTGCACCCAACGGTGATGCCCGCGTCCATATGGGCACCAAGGAATACAGCCCGCCGGAAGTCTCGGCCATGATCCTGCAAAAGATCAAGGCTGATGCCGAAGCCTACTTGGGCGAACCCGTTGACAAGGCTGTCATCACAGTGCCAGCTTATTTCAACGACGCTCAACGTAACGCCACCAAAGACGCTGGCAAGATTGCAGGTCTAGACGTGCTGCGTATCATCAACGAGCCGACGGCCTCCAGCTTGGCCTACGGTATGGGCGAAAAGAAGAACGAAGTCATCGCGGTCTACGACCTCGGTGGTGGTACCTTCGATATTTCCATCCTCGAAGTCGGCGATGGCGTATTCGAAGTTCGCAGCACCAATGGTGATACTTACCTCGGTGGCGATAACTTTGATGAAACCATCATTGATTATGTCGCGGCTGAGTTCAAGCGCGATCAAGGTATCGACCTCAAGGGCGACCGTCAGGCGCTTCAACGTCTGAAGGAAGCCGCTGAGAAGGCCAAGATTGAGCTGTCCAGCACGCTCTCGACTGAAATCAACCTGCCCTTCATTACGGCAGATGCCAGCGGCCCCAAGCACCTCAACATGACGCTGACCCGCGCCAAGTTGGAAAGCTTGACCCAGAGCCTCATCCAGCGCTCCATCGCTCCCTGCGAAGCCGCGCTCAAGGATGCTGGCCTCAGCAAGACTGAAATCAACAACGTCATTCTGGTCGGCGGTATGACCCGTATGCCAGCAGTCGTTGAGTCGGTGAAGGCTTTCTTCGGTCGTGAACCCAGCAAGGGTGTCAACCCCGATGAAGTCGTGGCACTCGGTGCCGCCATTCAGGCCGGTGTCTTGGGTGGTGAAGTCAAGGACATTCTGCTCCTCGACGTGACCCCATTGTCACTCGGTGTGGAAACACTTGGTGGCGTGGCAACCCCACTCATCGAACGCAACACCACCATCCCCACCAAGAAGAGTCAGGTCTTCTCGACGGCGGCAGATGGTCAGACTCAGGTAGAAATTCACGTCGTTCAGGGCGAACGTCCAATGGCGAACGACAACAAGTCGCTCGGCAAGTTCATTCTGGATGGCATTCCGCCCGCGCCGCGTGGTGTGCCTCAGGTCGAAGTCACCTTTGACATCGATGCCAACGGTATCATCAACGTCAGTGCCAGCGATAAGGCCACCGGACGTGCCCAGAAGATCACCATCACGGCCAGCAGCGGTCTATCCGATGCTGAAATCGAAAAGATGGTGAAGGATGCTGAAGCCCACGCTTCCGAAGACCTCAAGCGTAAAGAGCAGGTCGAAGTGAAGAACACGGCTGATAGCACCATCTTCTCCGCCGAGAAGGTTCTAAAGGACTTTGCGGACAAGCTGCCTGAAGATGCCAAGAAGCAAACTCAGGAAAAGATTGACGCGACCCGCAAGGCCGTCGAAGGTGGCGATCTGGAGAAGATCAAGGCCGCGACGGATGTTCTCAACCAGCACATCCAAACCCTCGGTGGCAGCATGTACCAGCAAGGCGCTTCAGAACCCGCTCCGGGCGCGGCTGATCCGAATGCCGCTGGTGGACAACAGCAGAAGCCAGCCGGTGAAGATGTGGTCGAAGGCGAATACACCGAAGCCTAAGGCTTCACCACAGTCTGATCGAAATCGAACGAAAATGTTGGGTAGGGAGGTTTCCCTACCCGCTTTTTATTCTTATGCACGGCAGGTAGTGGTACAATTTATGTGCGGGCATAATCTGCCCGTCCGTCTCAAAATTTCTCTTGTATTTTCAAGTAATCGACTGCGATCCTTCATTCCGTCAGGGATGAATGATTAATAGCTGGGGGATGTGGACAATTTTATGGCACAGGATTATTACGAGCTGTTGGGAGTCCCCAAGGGTGCTGGCAAAGACGACATTAAGAAAGCCTTCCGTAAGCTCGCCCGTGAATATCACCCCGATGTCAGTGAACATGATGACGCTGAAGCCCGCTTCAAAGAAATTAATGAAGCTTATGAAGTCCTCTCAGACGACGAAAAACGCGCCCGTTATGATCGCTATGGTGCGGCTGGCGTAACCGGACAGCCCGGCTTCAATGGCGCGGCTGGCTTTGGCGGCTTCGAAGAAATTTTCGAAGAGTTCTTTAACAACTTCGGCGGTGGACGAACCGCTGGACGGCGGCGTGGTTCTCGTCCCGGTGCGGATCGACGTGTTGATGTCCAAGTGAGCTTTGAAGAGTCGATCTTCGGTGTCGAAAAACAGGTCGAATTTGACCGTCTCGAAGTCTGCGAAACCTGTAACGGCAATGGCGCACAGCCCGGTTCATCGCCTATTACCTGCCCCGAATGTAAAGGTGCGGGTGAAGTCCGTCGTGTGGATCAAACCTTCCTCGGCGCGATGGTACGCACTTCGACCTGCCCGCGTTGCAATGGTCGTGGTGAGATCAACCCCAACCCCTGCAAAACCTGCAACGGTCAAGGAATGCTGAAGAAACACGCCAATCTTAATGTTACCATTCCCCCCGGAGTGCGCGAAGGTCTGCAAATCCAAATCAAGGGCGAAGGCGATACCGGCGAACGCGGCGCACCGCAAGGCAATCTCTATGTCGTGATTGATGTCAAACAGCATCAGTATTTCAAGCGCAAAGAAAATGATGTCATCTTAGACATCACCATTAATGTGGCTCAGGCCGCACTCGGTGACAAGGTCAATGTGCCCACTGTCGATGGTGAAGTCGAACTGGCAATCCCTGCTGGCACCCAAACCGGCAAAGTTTTCCGTCTGCGTGGCAAAGGTATCCCGCGCCTCCGCAGTGACGGCTCAAACTCCGGTCGCGGTGACCAGATGGTTTACGTGCAAGTTGGCGTACCCACCACGCTCTCAGCCGAACAGCGTGATCTTTTTGAGCAGCTCGCTGGCACCTTTGGCAGTGATGTGACACCCCAACAAAACGGGCGCGGCTTCTTCGACCGGGTGATGGATTTTTTCGGCGGCGAACAGGCATAGGGTAATTCGCCAAAATTGAGTAAAATACCCACAAGAGCGTTCAATCGAACGCTTTTGTTTTGTACACTCATCAATCAGATTTAAGAATTTATTCTCTCCTGCTGGCGGGTTTAGGAGATGACACTTTTGAAATGACAAATTTTTATCCCTAAAAATGTCTTGATTTCCCCTCTGCCATGAAATGGAGAGGGGGTTGGGGGGTGAGGATTTTCGCTCAATACCAAAACTGTCGTTTCGTGAACGTTTACTGGGAGGGGTTAAGGTAGGGGTTATTATGGACTGGATCGAAATCGCCCTCAGTGTCGACGGTGAATCAGCCGAAGCAGTAGCCGAACTTTTACAGCGCTACGGACATCAAGGCGTTGCCATCGAACAAGAAGGCATCATGCCTGAACTGTACGACGAAGGTGCCACACCGCCCGCGACGCGCCTGACCATCCGCGCTTATATCCCCGATGATGGCCGTGCCGAAGATGCCAAAATGCGCCTCGAATCGGCACTCGGTCACATGAATATGATGTACCCCATGCCCACGCCCACCTACACCATCGTCCACGAAACCGATTGGGCCGAAGCGTGGAAAGCCCACTACCATCCGGTACGCATTGGACGCAAATTGTTTATCCGCCCGCTGTGGATTCAAGTCGATATGCAGCCTGACGATCTCGAAATTGCGCTTGACCCCGGTATGGCTTTTGGCACAGGCACCCATCCGACGACTCAATTGTGTATGGAAGCGCTTGAAGATTTAGTTCAACCGGGTATCAAAGTCTTGGATCTCGGCTGTGGCTCTGGCATCCTTGCGATTACCGCCGCCAAACTCGGTGCGAATCATGTTCTAGGACTGGATAATGATCCCATCGCCGTGAAAGTCTCACAGGAAAACATCGAGCAAAACGGTGTTGCCGACAAAATCACAGTGCAAGAAGGCAGCCTCGAAAACGTCATCACCTCGGCTCGTCGCTTTGATCTCATCGTCGTCAACATTCTCGCCCGTATCATCATTATGATGTGCGATCAGCACTTGGGTGATGCCGTTCGCCCCGGTGGACTCGCCATCTTCAGCGGCCTCACCTTGGAACAGGCCGATGACGTTGAAGCTGCCCTTTGGAAAACCGGCCTCGAACCCTATAAACGCCGCGTGCAAACCGATGGTGATTGGGTTGTTATCGAAGCCCGCCGCCCCAACGTCTAGATCTAAATTGGCCTGTGAAAATGACCTTCACAACTTCTCTTCGAATTATATTTGACTCCCCTCTCCAAAGCATTGGAGAGGGGTTGGGGGTGAGGTTTCTCCACAACCCTAAACTAATACAGATGGTTCTCTGATGCCCAACGCCCAATTTCGCTTCCACGACTCGCTCAACTTTTTCCTGCCCCGCGCTCAAAAAGAGCGTCTGATTCAGCACGAATATGAAGGACGCGTCTCCATCAAAGATATGATCGAATCACTTGGCATCCCCCACCCCGAAATTGAAATGATCGTCATCAATGGTCGCTCGGTTGATTTCAACACCATCGTTCAGCACGGCGCTTCAATCAACGTCTATTCAGTTTCATTTGTGCCGGAAATTCCCAATCGCGAACCCTTACGTCCGCCCTATCCCACTCGCCCCACTTTCATCCTCGACCAGCATTTGGGACGTTTAGCCGCCTATTTGCGCATGATGGGCTTTGATACCCTCTATCGCAACGACTATCATGACGAAGAACTGGCGCAGGTTTCCCACGACGAAACCCGCATCCTCCTCACCCGCGATATTGGCCTCCTCAAACGCAGCGCCGTCATTTATGGTTACTTCGTCCGTGAAACAGATCGCCGTAAACAAATAGCCGAAATCACCAACCGTTTTCACCTCAAAGACGATGTCATTGCGTTTAGCCGCTGTATGAAATGTAATGGTCTCGTCGAAGCCGTCAGCGCGGAAGAAGTTGCCGATAAACTCCCCGAAGGCACTTCCCGCTATTACGACACCTTTCATCGCTGTACTGCCTGCGGCCAAATCTACTGGAAAGGTGCCCATCATCAGCGTATGCAAGCCCTCCTTGATGATGTGCTACAATAAGCAGCAGCAACTATTAGCTATGGAGTAATGCTGCCTATGCTGAATGCCTATCCTCGCTGGTTTAAAATTCTTCTCCCGCTTATGTTGCTTCTAATCGCCTTGAGTTTTAATTTGACTTATACTGTTAGCTCAATATTGTTATACAATCTAATAATAAAAACTCAATTATGAACTGAGGTCAGTCATCAGATGGATCGAAAAGACCTACGAGAAATGTTGCTGAATCTAGCAGAAGCGAAACAGGAAATTGAATCCACTGAAGATGCAGCTATTCGCAAAGTACTCGAAATGGCTCAATATCAAGTTTTTCGAGTTTTCATTTCTGGGATGCTAGGAAATGATATAAGCGAGGAGGAAAGATTAACTCTACTTCCTATCCAGCCATTCGACATGCTCTTTTACATACAATCTGTAAAACGGATGCTGACAGTTGGCAAAAGTACTGTAATTGCCATCCTTTCTGGTGATCTCACGGCTGGAGACTGGTTTTAACTCAATAAGTTACAACCCGTGCCTACCTGTTTCCGCCATTATCTTTCACTCAGTAATCAGCACTTCTTATAACTTTGGTTTACTTTAGGTTTGTCGGCAAACCAATTACTAACCATCCACCAACTTCACCAAGGAACAATCTCCCTCAAAACGGTTAGCATCAACACTCCCAAAGAGTTACAAAATGTTCTTCCAAAATGTAACCCATTTTCTTTTCGTATCATTTACAATACTTGATAGGACTTAATGTAGGGGTTTGCCGCTGGCAAATCCTCTTCGTCCCACGCACCTTAACATCAACCAATTGGCGAAATTGGCGGCGGCAACCTATATCATGGACTTTCGCCAAAATCGCCAATATTCACCAACCTGCTTAGCCGACAACAGGCGGCCTAATGGCAAATACGGTATACATTTTGCCATTGAAATTGCCGAAATTGCCGCCAAATTTGCCATCGATCCAGCGCGCTTCAGCGCCCTTTGTTAACTCAGGCAGTGGCTTGAGCCACTGACGAGACAGATGTAACACCTAAATGATGACAAAACCCGATTTGTTGCAACAACAGCAACAGCATCAAAAACAACGCTAGTGGCGGTGCAATGCCGCCGCCGCCGCCAATGCTGCCATAAAACAAAAAGAGGCACTTTCGCACCTCTCGCATTTTCTAACAACTACGGACTATCGACTAATGACTGCTTTCACGCCATCTGTCGCAGCACAAACATGCCCCAGCCGAAATAACGCCGGGAATATCGCATATAGGCCCGTTTGTCCTGTTCAATCCATTTTGCCAATTCCGGCACATCCCGATCATGCGGATTCTCACGCAGCCAATTGCTCACAGCCATCCACTGTCCCGCGGCATAGCGATCCCATGTATCATGGTCGGATAGCACCATCTCGATCAATTCCAAGCCGCACAACTCAAAGCGGTCGAGTGTCCCTTCAAGCGTTGCGAACTCCTCAGCTCCAACGCCCAGTTCCATGTAAGCATCCATCGGAGGCAGATCAATCCAGTAGGGTTCACCGACGATAATCAGGCTGTTTTCATTGGCTAATCCTTGCTTCATCAACTCCATCGCGCCAACCAAACCACCGCCGATCCAGCTTGCACCTAAACAAGTGACCACATCAAACTGTAACTCTGGCTTGATGTAATCAGAACCATCCGCTTTTACAAACTGTACCTGTTCGGCTACGCCCAATTCATTCGCCCGCTGACCGGCAATCTCTAAAAATGTCTTGTTCGTGTCCACACCGATACCGTTAGTCCCAAATGTTTGTGCCCACCGGCACAACATCTCACCCTTGCCGCACGCCAGATCCAGAATTCGGACTCCCGGCTGCAATCCACATAAATAACCCAGCAGCATCAGCTTGTCATCGCTAATCGGGTTGAGAATACGGTGGTTCGCCTCTGATATTTCATGAAACCGTGCCGTCATAAAACCTACTCGCTTTGTTGAAGCCAATACTGGTACGCACGCTCAGCCCGCAGCCCATGATCAAAATGCCACTCGGTAATCGTCTTATGGTCGTAATAACCGACAACCGGAGTTTCATGTGATGGGGTTAGAACGCCGCCGGTCACTTTACAAAGAAACACCAACGCATATAATGTATTGGGCTGATTGTAATCACCCGGCATCACACTGAACACTTCCACCAGCGACCCAACCTCCACTTCTAAACCGGTTTCTTCACGCACTTCCCGTTTCATATTTTCATGAGGTGTTTGGTTGACTTCACAAAATCCCGCTGGTAATCCCCACAGCCCGTCATCCGAGCGTTTCACCAGAAGCGCTTGTCCCTGCTCATTAAAAACACCCGCCGCACATCCCACTTTAGGTGTCACATAGCCAATCTCTTGCCGGAAACGCTCTGTAATCTCGGCTTCTGGCAAACCGGTCACGCTGGCGTAATCCGTCACCGCCAGCCGCATCAACCGCTCGTAACGTTCACGGTCGTATGGATCTTTCGAGTAATATAATCCCAATTGAGCAATCGAACGGAGTTCATCCAGTACCGCAGCTATGTTCATCACCATGTCCTTCGGTTACAGCATCACCTTACCACCGTCTATATTAATCGCTTGCCCTGTCAAATAGCGTGACGCGTCCGAACTGAGGAACAGCACCAGCCCAACCACATCTTCTGGTATGCCTAAGCGTCCTTGTGGAATATCTTCCAGCCATTTTTTCATCTGGGCTTCGTTATGGCGCAGATGAGTTGTCATCTCAGTTTCGATCACACCGGGGCAAACCGCGTTCACCCGAATACCGTAGGCCGCGAACTCACGCGCGCATTCTTTTGTAAAACCGATCAGTCCGGCCTTACTCGCAACATAACCGGAACGCATGGCGATAGGAATATTGTGGCCTGCAATCGAAGAAATATTGATAATAGCGCCCTCGCCCCGCACCCTCATAATCCGCCCCGCGCTGCGACTGGTATAAAACGCCGCGTCCAAATTCGTGCTCACCGCATCATGCCAGTCCGCATCGCTCATTTCCAATATGGAGGCTCGTGGTTCGACCCCGGCGTTATTCACTAGAATATCCAGCCGCCCAAAATCGGCCACAACTTTATCGATCATCTTCTCGACCGCCGCCGAATCTCGAACGTCTGCCACATAGGCGTTGGCCTCACCGGATAGAATGCCGGTTGTAAGGGTGGCGCTTGTGCTATCAATATCATTTACGGCCACTCGCGCGCCGCAGTCGGCAAAACCCTGTGCAATTGCCTTACCAATGCCACGTCCTGCGCCGGTAACCAGCGCGACTTTACCTTTTAAATTCACACTAAACATCGTTGTTTGGCTTCCTTGATTTGGACGCTTATAAAAACAACACTCACCAACCCTTGACGTAACTTATGACATAGTAGCATTATACCACTCAGCCGATTTTAATGGCGCGCCGCGAAAGCTTTGTGATATAATCATTCGTGACGTTTAGCACAAATTGAATGTTGTAAACGATGGCTTATAACAGACTAACCGAATTCATTGATAAGCTCGAACAGGCAGGCGAACTCATTCGCATCAAAACGCCTGTCAGTGCTGACTTGGAAATCACCGAAATCACAGATCGGGTTTCCAAATTGCCCCATACCCGTAACAAAGCGCTTCTGTTTGAAAGTGTAGAAGGCAGCCAGTTTCCGCTTGTTGTGAATCTCTACGGCAATCCGCAACGCATGGCGTGGGCGATGGGTGTAGAAGATTTAGAAGAGCTGAACCAACGCCTCGCCAAATTGATTGATCTCAAACTCCCTAAGGGTATGGGACCAATGATGAATCGTGGGATGGAAGTCTTCGACGCACTGCGCCGCATCGGGCTTGGGCCGAGCAAAACCACTAAAGCACCTGTTCAGGAAGTTGTTATTTCCAACAACCCTGATGTCAACATTTTCCCGATATTGAAATGTTGGCCGCATGATGGTGGCAAATATATTACCCTGACCTCGGTGATTACGCGCGATCCGGGAACGGGTACACGCAATGTTGGTATGTACCGTGTGCAAGTTTATGATGGACAAACACTCGGATTACACTGGCAGCGTCACAAAGGCGGCAAGGAACACGAAGAAGCAGGCAAACTCCGTAACCAACAAAAGATCCCTGTAGCGATTGTTCTCGGTGGTGATCCGGCTGCTATGTGGTGCGGTTCTGCTCCGCTACCGCCCGGCATCGACGAATTCTTGTTGGCGAACTGGCTGCGTGGTAAGCCGACAACCTTCGTGAAATGTGTCTCGCAGGATTTAGAAGTTCCAGCTAACGCCGAAATCATTATTGAAGGCTGGTTTGACCCGAATGAACACCGTATGGAAGGCCCATTCGGCGACCATACCGGTTTTTATACACCGCAGGATCTCTTTCCAGTAATGCATGTTACAGCGATTACGCATCGCAAAGATGCTGTCTATCCAACGACCATTGTTGGCAAGCCACCGATGGAAGATCTTTGGATGGGCAAGGCTACCGAGCGATTGTTCCTGCCTTTGATGAAGCTGTTCATGGGTGAAATTGTTGATTACGCGATGCCAGCCGAAGGGGTATTCCATAATCTGGTCATTGTGAGCATCAAGAAGCGTTTCTCCGGTCACGCGCAGAAAATCATGTATGGGCTGTGGGGCTTGGGTTTGATGATGCTTACTAAAGCCTTTGTTATTGTCGACGCCGATGTTGATGTGCATGATACGGCTGCGGTAGCACGAGAAGTCGTAAACAACGTCAATTGGCGGCGTGATGTGACGGTGGTTGACGGCGCAGTTGACCAGCTTGATCACTCTGCTATTGAAGACTCCTATGGTGGGAAAGTCGGCATTGATGCCACGCGCTCAACAAGGACGGAGTTTCTAAATCCTTATCTATCACCTGCACCCATTCCCAGTGACAAGCTTACTGAACTTGTAGGCAGCAAGTGGTGTGAAACACATCAAACGTTGATCGTCGCGCTGGATAAAACGCACTTGAAGCCCAGGGAAACTATGCATAAAATCTGGGAGTTGTGCCCGGATTATAACGTGATCATCTTTGACGCGTTTGTCGATATTAACAACCTCTCTGATGTAGTGTGGCGAGCGCTCGGAAATACCGATTGGCGACGCGACATTACATTCAGCCGTGATACGGTTGACCATTATGCCAGCGGCGATTTACCTCGCAGCTTTATCGGGTTGGATGCCACCAGCAAAACGGCTGAAGATGGGCATCCACGCGGCTGGCCGGAAGAGATTTTCATGGCGAAAGAGATCGTCAAGAAAGTCGATGAGCACTGGTCGGCGTATGGTTTAAAATAGGCGTAAATATTTGATGCGCCTATTCCTAATTTGTTATTGATCTGTAGGGGCAGCCTGCCATGTTATACGGGGCAAGTTGACCTGGGAGGATTGTCCCTACAGTCAATATTTTTGATAGCGATAGTGGACGAGAAACGGGTATGTCACGCAAATTCCAGCGCCGGACTGAGAACTTCATCTGCGAACGATGCGGCGAACCCATTACGGGGGATGGTTATACTAACCACTGTCCACACTGCTTGTGGAGCAAGCATGTGGATGTGAACCCAGGTGATCGGGCGGCGGACTGCGGTGGGCTAATGGAACCAGTTGGCGCGGAACAAAAAAGCGGCGAAACCATCATCGTCCATAAATGTATCAAATGCCAGCATATTAAACGCAATCGTTCTGCGGCAGACGATGATTTTGACCTGCTCATCGAACTCATCGCGATGGGAAATCCGTTTTAGAGACAAAGGTAAAGCAATGACGCATGTAGCAGCAAACCCTCCTAATAACGATACCCTCTTGACGAAAATCAAGGTGTTTCTTGACCTCATCAAGTTTGAGCATACCATTTTTGCGCTGCCCTTTGCGTATTTAGGGATGGTGCTGGCAGCCGGCGGATTACCGACTTTCCACCAATTTTTCTGGGTGACGGTGGCGATGGCTTCAGCGCGTACTTTTGCTTTTGCGGTCAACCGTTTGGCTGACCGGCGCTTTGATGCCACCAACCCGCGTACAGCGAAACGCCCTTCCGTCACAGGACGTACCAGTTCTCAACTTATCTTGACTTTCGCGGTTATCTCGCTGATCTTGCTGGCGATTAGTGCAGCACTGTTGAGTCCATTAGCGCTGATTTTGTTCCCCGGAGCGCTGGTATTTCTGATTGGTTATTCCTACAGCAAACGCTTCACGACACTCTGCCATTGGATACTGGGTTTTACAGACGGACTAGCAGCTATTGGTGGCTGGATTGCGGTGCGCGGAAGCATCTTTACAGCGGCTGATTTACCAGCCTGGCTGTTGATGCTGGCGGTGACCTTCTGGATTGGTGGCTTTGACCTGATTTACGCCTCGCAGGATGTGGAACACGACAAACAAGAAGGCTTGTATTCGTGGCCGAGCCGCTACGGTATCGCCAGCGCGCTGTTCATGGCGAAAGCAAGCCATGTCATCACCATTCTGATACTCATTTTCCTTGGACTAACCTTCCCACTCGGTTGGCCGTTCTGGATTGGTGTGATTATTGCAGCAGGGTTACTGGCGTACGAAAACAGCCTCGTTAAACCCAATGATCTTTCCAAGATGAATCAGGCGTTCTTTCAGATGAATTCGTATGTAGCGGTGACGTTGTTCGTTGGCACATTTTTGGCGCTGATTGTTTAGGATAAACTGTGAGCGCAAACATCGTACTGATTGGTCCGAGTGGTACGGGCAAAACGACAGTAGCCCAATTGCTTGGCGCTATGCTAAACCGGCCTGTTATCGAACTCGATCAAGTACGATGGGATTATTACAACGAGATCGGATATGATGCTGATTACGCGCAACAACTGCGTAAAAAACAAGGGATGAAGGGCCTAGCCGCTTATTGGAAACCTTTTGATATTCACGCAGTCGAGCGGGTATTAAGCGATTACCCTTCGAATACTATCATTTCATTTGGTGCTGGTCACTCGGTATACGAAGACAAAGGGATGTTAGAGCAAGCAAAACGATTGCTGGCAAACCATAAGGTCATCTTACTTATCCCGAGTCCTCAGGTGGATGAGTCGGTCGACATCTTAGGGCAGCGCATTTTAGCAAAAGAACCCCATCTGACAGCCGAAATTGTGGCTGGTCTTAGCGAAATTAACCGCTTCTTTTTAGAACATCCATCGAATTATGAACTAGCGACTATCACAATCTTTACGAAAGACAAGCAACCAGCAGAAGTCAGCCAGAAAATCATTGAGCTGGTCAACTCAAAATGAACCAAACTATCGTCCTGATTGGACCAATGGGCGCAGGTAAAACCACGGTTGGGAAAATACTTTCAGAACGGCTGGGGCTAAAAAACGTCTCGCTCGATGAGATCCGGCAGCCGTATTATGATGAAGCAGGTTATGACAACGATACGGCCAAACAAATTCATACTGAGCGTGGGATGGCTGGCATTCTTGACTATTGGAAACCGTTTGAAGCCCACAGCGTTGAGCGTGTCCTACAAGACTATGATAACTCTGTGATCGATTTCGGTGCGGGGCATTCCGTTTACGATGATGATGCCCTGTTCGAGCGGGTTAAAAAGGCGCTTAAACCGTATCCAAATGTGATATTGCTGTTACCCGCAGCCGACAAGGAAGAAGCGATTAGCATTTTGAATACACGCATACCGCCTGATGCTCCAGCGGAAATCGTCCCGTGGTACAAAGAAATGAACGCCTACTTCGTCAAGCACCACTCAAACACTGATTTGGCGACAATCACCGTTTATACCCAGGGTCAGACTCCTGACGAAACCTGCGATGAAATCATCGGAAAGTTAAAATAGAAAATGGCACATCTCACCGGTAGCGAACGGGCTGCATACGTACAAGGCATGTTCGGGCGGATTGCAGGCCGCTATAACCTGATG
>JACDGI010000901.1 GCA_013821665.1 Anaerolineae bacterium | reverse complement strand
ATACTGGCTTGCTATCAGATGAAGATACCAAACTGTATTCTCTGGCTGAACGCTTCACCGACTCCGGCTCGGTGGAAGGCGCGTTCATCATCCACAAGGGCGACTATTACTACCTATTCGCTTCCTTCGATTTCTGCTGCAAAGGTGTAGACAGCACCTACAACGTGCGCGTAGGACGTTCGGAAGCCGTCACTGGCCCCTATGTGGATAAAGAAGGCACCGAAATGCTGAAGGGTGGCGGCACCCAAATCACCTTCCAAAGCTCACGTTGGCGCGGCCCCGGCCACAACAGTATTTTGCAAGAAAATGGCAAAGAGTGGATTGTGTACCACGCTTATGATGCGGGCGATGGCGGCAGACCAGCCATGCGTATCGTACCGCTGCAATGGGATAAAGACGGCTGGCCTTTTACCACCGACACTTAATGTAAAATCTCGAACGTTTCTAGAAAACGAGCAACAGTTTTTGAGTTGCTCCCTCCCTCGTTTACGGGGGAGGGCTGGGGTAGGGGTTTCTCATTTCTTTCGAGCCCCCTAAGTCATGAAATTAGGCCTATACCTAAATACACCAAGGATGTTTTGCAATGATTAATCTCAAACAGTTCGAAGTTTGGTTCCTCACTGGCAGCCAACATCTCTACGGCGCGGAAGCCATCGCGCAGGTCGGGGAGCATTCCAAAGCCATCGTGCAAGCATTGGATAGCGCGGCGGTGATCCCCGTCAAAATCGTTTATAAGCCGGTGCTGACCACCTCCGAAGAAATCCACCAAGTGTGCTTGGATGCCAATTCCGCACCCAACTGCATCGGTGTCATCACATGGATGCACACCTTCTCACCCGCCCGTAACTGGATTGCGGGTTTGGCTGTCCTCAAGAAGCCGATTGCCCATCTGCACACCCAGTACAATCAGGACATTCCGTGGGCCGACATCGACATGGACTTCATGAACCTCAACCAAGCGGCACATGGCGACCGTGAGTTCGGCTTCATGATGACCCGTATGCGCCTCAACCGCAAAGTGGTGGTTGGTCACTGGCAAGACCCCGAAGTGCAAGCCCGTTTGGCTGCATGGGCGCGTGCGGCCTGTGGTTGGCATGATGCGCAGGTCGGCAAGATCGCGCGCTTCGGAGACAACATGCGCTCGGTGGCCGTGACCGAAGGCGACAAGGTCGAAGCCCAACTGCGGATTGGTTACACCGTGCATGGTTACGGCGTGGGTGATCTGGTCGATCAAGTTAAGCAGGTGACCGACAGCCAGATTGATGCGCTCGTCCAGCAGTATGAAAATGATTACACCATCGCTGCCGATTTGCGTAAGGGTGGTGATCGTCACTCGTCAGTACGCGAGGCCGCGCGGATCGAACTCGGTTTACGCCGCTTCTTGGAGGCGGGAAACTTCCAGGGCTTCACCACCACCTTTGAAGATTTGCACGGCTTGGTGCAGCTTCCGGGTTTGGCCGTTCAACGTTTGATGGCTGATGGCTACGGCTTCGGTGGTGAAGGCGACTGGAAGACAGCCTTCCTGCTGCGTGCCATGAAAGTGATGAGCGCCGGACTCAAGGGCGGCACCTCCTTCATGGAAGATTACACTTATCACCTCAATCCCAAGGGCATGAAGGTTCTCGGCTCGCACATGTTGGAAGTGTGTCCGACCATCGCTGACGGCAAACCGAGCTTGGAAGTGCATCCGTTGGGCATTGGCGGCAAGGCTGATCCGGCACGGCTGGTATTCAATGTGCCAGCCGGTGCGGCCATCAACGCCTCGATCATCGACATGGGCAACCGCTTCCGCATCCTGATCAATGATGTGGATGTGGTGCCGCCGGAAGCCCCACTGCCTAAGCTGCCAGTCGCCCGTGCTTTGTGGATACCCAAGCCCGACTTCAAAACTGCTTTGGCGGCGTGGATTTACGCCGGTGGCGCGCACCATACCGTTTTCAGTCAGGCGATTGATGCCGAATATGTGGCGGACTTCGCCGAGATGGCGGGTATCGAATGTGTATTGATTAACGCTGATACGCGCATCCACGATCTCAAGAACGAACTGCGCTGGAACGAGGTCGCTTACGGCCTCAAGGGTATTACGGGTTAAACCTTGTAACTTTGATGTAGGGGCGTACGGCTGTACGCCCTATCACACGCTACGATAACCACGCCTCGTTCAATACCTCTGTCCGTTACCCCGTTATCCAAAAAGGAACACCTTATGAAACATCTCTTTAAACACCGCATCATCACAAAATTGGGTGTGCTATTGATGGCGCTGGTGCTGCTATCGGTATCATTTTTACCGTCGCTGGCACAGACTCCCGACGGCAGTTTCCATAACCCGTTGAACAGCGTCGAAGGTGCTGATCCGTGGTTGACGTATTACGAGGGAAACTATTACTTAGCGACCACCACCGGCACATCCGAACTGACGATGCGCAAATCGGCCACGCTGGCTGGATTAAAAGTCGCCAAGCCGCAGACCATTTATACCGAAACCGATCCCAGCCGCTGCTGTAATATGTGGGCACCGGAGTTCGATTTGTTGGATGGGCCAGACGGCAAACACTGGTATTTTTATTACAGCGCTGGAACCAATGGCACGCTCGACAATCAGCGTTCGCATGTGCTGGAAAGCGCTGGAACCGACCCGATGGGGCCATACACCTACAAAGCCCGCATCTTTGATAAAAACAATGATGTGTGGTCGATTGACGGCAGTGTGATGCAGTTGAACGACAAGCTCTATTTTCTGTTTTCGTCGTGGGTGGGCGATTATCAAGAGTTATTTATTGCCCCCATGAGTAATCCGTGGACGTTGTCGGGCGGGCGTGTATTTTTGTCGCAATCCAAATATCCGTGGGAAAAAGTTGGCTTGTTCGTCAATGAAGGGCCGGTAGCGCTGCAACATGACGGTAAAACCTTCATCATCTATTCGGCCAGTTTTTGCG
>JACDGI010000900.1 GCA_013821665.1 Anaerolineae bacterium | reverse complement strand
ACTTTGGACATAGGTGTCTTGTTTGAGCTTCTTAGCCCACACACCCGCCATTTTATAGTAAGGTCTGCAACCCAAAACCATCAGATGACGCTCGGTTGGTGACGGTTTCCAACGGGGATCGTCCCACGGCTTATAGGTTTTGGCAAAAATATTCGGTTCGATAGGTCGTGGGTCGTATTCATCCAGCGATGATTTTAGGGTGTCACCCGCAACATAAGCGATGATATAACCGGGACGCGCCACAATCGTATCCCATGCCGTTTTGATGATTTTAGGTGCTTCAGCCGCAGGCAGCAACCGTGCCATCGTGACACGTTTGACAGGGCGATAGTATTCAAATCCCTGCTCGACGAGTTGGCGATCCGTCCATTTACGCGCCTGATAAATGGCTGGACGCGCGGTGACGAAATTGGTTGGACTCATAACTTGTCCCCTTGACGAACATTTCCTAAAGAAAGTATAGCGCATTTTACGTGGACTGCGCCCCACAAATGCTAGGGGGTTTGGTTAGGATCGGGTTTTCTTAAAATTTGCATTCCGTTAGTTTCCACAACCTCTCATAATCTGAATTTAAAATATTCAGTGGGTTACAAACACTTACACGGCGTGACAATTACCCAATTTTGGCAGTGAATCCTTGTGTTAGTTGCTGATTGCGGTGGCTGCTTAAACCCGTTAGAATGCGTGGAGAAACAAAATAGGGAGATCCCAGCCGTATGCGCGTCCGTATTGGTTGCAGCATCGAATATGAATTCCCTCAACCTACTCCTCTGTTGATGGCGGTGCGTCCGCCACAAATGGATAACCACCGGCTCGTTGAAGAACAGCGCGTGGTCACTCCAAATATCACCTTGCATGATTATACCGACAGCTACCGTAACACCATCTGGCGGCTGATGGCTCCAGAAGGGCGCGTATCGGTCGTTTATGATGCGCTGGCAGATGTATCACCCATTGGCGACCTTATATTGCCCTATTTACCCAAGACACCCGTTGAAAGTCTGCCGGACGAAGTCATCGTATTTACCCTGCCGAGCCGTTTATGCCCATCAGATTTGTTTATTCCTGATGCGTGGGAATTGTTCGGTAATATCGTCGGTGGCTGGGCGCAGGTACAAGCTGTCTGCGATTGGCTGCACACCAATGTTCTCTACCAAAAAGGCACCATATCGACGACCACTGCGTGGGATTCTTACCAACAACGCAGTGGTGTTTGCCGTGATTTTGCCCATTTAGGCGTGTCTTTCTGCCGCGCTTTAAACTTTCCGGCACGTTATGTTTGTGGCTATCTACCGGACATCAATATACCATTTGATCCAACCCCAATGGATTTTCATGCGTGGTTTGAGGTATATATAGATGGAGCGTGGCGCACGTTTGACGCGCGACACAACTTCCCACGCGTGGGACGGGTCTTGATTGCACGCGGTCGGGACGCGGTTGATACTGCTTTTTCGACCATTTATGGCAACGCGCAATTGGTGAACTTCAAAGTTTGGGCAGATCAGGTTCAGGATGAATTACGATTGAGCGACGCGCCGTTGCAAATTCAGACATAACAAAATGACTATTCAAATGTCCCAACAGTCCGAATTTATTGACCATCACGGCCTGAGCTGGCGTGATGTAAACCGTGTACGCTGTCAGTTCTACCATCGCTTCCACTACGAATATCCCGGCCCAATCCACGACTTGAAGCAGCGCCTTGTAGTCATCCCCGCCGACCAATACGGCACTCAACAGCTCCGCAAACACGAACTCAGCATTAACCCTACTCCCATCAGCACACGACAAGCCACCGATCACTTTGGCAACCGCGTCCTTGAATTTGAGATTCCGACGGCTGAACACAGTGTTTCATTCGAGGTACTTCTGGAAATTGAGAACCTCGCGCGGCCTGTACATCGCCCTGCGATTTCAGCCAGTGAGCATGCCTATTTTCTGCAACCTTCCACGTTGACGACACCCAATCGCCAGATTAAAAACATCGCCCGCGAATTGCAGCAAGAAGCCTATACGCCGCATGAACTGGCACAAAGCATCAACGATTATGTCTACAGCGTGATGCAGTATGCAGCGAATGTCACAACTGTGGAAACAACGGCTTCCGAAGCGCTGGAAATTGAACATGGCTTATGTCAGGACTATTCCCATGTGATGCTGGCGATTTGCCGCGCTGCCGGATTAGCCTCCCGTTATGTTTCAGGGCATTTGCTGGGCGAAGGTGGTTCTCATGCGTGGGTGGAAGTGCTGCTGCCCGATGACAACGGCTTGAGTGCCTTTGCATTCGACCCCACCAACAACCGTGTTCCACATCTGGGTTATATCACCGTAGCAGTTGGGCGGGATTATCACGATGTTTCGCCCACATCTGGCAGTTTTAGCGCTCCTTATGGCGGTCAGTTGACATGCAGCAAACGGGCTGGCCTGACGCTCGTTGAGTTCACAAACGGCAACATCCTCGAAATCCCATGTTCACCGCTTGTGCAATAGCGCTGCGATAATCCAACCTAAGAAATTGGCAATCACATCGCGGGCGGTATCGTCGGCACTCCACATCATATTGATTTTGGAAATATCGCCTTTCTGCAACTCCAGTTCGTGAACATGAACCCGATATTCGCCATATTCCCAAAAGAAGGTCAATGCGCTTAAAACGCCAAAAGAAACCAGCGCGGGCCGCTTATTCAAGGTATGAATCAAGCTGGCGAGTGGACTGCTATCAGCCGATTCCAGTTGGGCGGCAGTTTCGAGTGTGTCTTCGACCAGCGCCGATAATGCAAAACCCGTCGCGCCATGCGGAATCGCATCCAAACCCAAACCGGCGATGCGGATGTCAGCCATATCACCCTTGAAGATGTTGAATTTGGGATGCGACAAAATATATCCGGCTGCTAACGGGAATACATTGGTCACATATTTGGGATTATCGCGCTCCATCTCATC
>JACDGI010000899.1 GCA_013821665.1 Anaerolineae bacterium | reverse complement strand
CTCCAGCATTGACCATCGCCTGTGCATCGGCCAGATTACGAACGCCACCGGATGCCTTCACACCAATGTCCGGCCCGACGACCTTACGCATCAACGCCACATCCGCAGCGGTTGCGCCACCACCACCAAAACCGGTGCTGGTTTTGACGAAATCGGCTTCAGCGACTTTACACACCTGACAGGCAATCACTTTTTCCTCATCCGTGAGTTTGCTGGTTTCGAGGATCACCTTGCAGATGACATTATGCGCGTGGCAGTTTTTGACAACCGTAGCAATGTCGTTATAGAGCGCTTTGATGTCGCGGCTTTTGAGGACACCGATATTCATCACCATGTCAATTTCAGTCGCGCCGTTCTGGATGGCAAGCTGGGCTTCGTAAGCCTTAACCTCGGCAGGTGACGCGCCAAGCGGAAAGCCGACAACGGTACATACAGCAACATCACTGCCTTTGAGCAAGTCCGCACACAGCGGCACGTTGGTGCTGTTGACGCACACCGAGGCGAAGTGATATTCGCGGGCTTCACGGCACAACTGCGCGATTTCGGCGGCGCTGGCATCCGGTTTGAGCAGCGTGTGGTCGATATAGCGGGCGATGCCCAGATCACGCGGGATATAACCGAGGCCGGACGTAATACGTCCCGCGCCGGTGTTGACGAACTGTTTCACCCGATCCGCACATTCGCGCACACAGCGGCCATCTTTGCAGTCGCAGCCATCGACGGCGTGGACAGCCGGTGGGTTAAAGGTTGTGGTCTTGGGCGCACTTGGAGCCGGTTCAGCACTCATCTTCGCCACCACCTGCCGTGTGATTTCATCGACCATTGATTCAAATTCTGCGTTTGATACTCGTTTCATATTGATTTCCAACTGAGATAACTAGACAAATCACTACATTTTATCGTACAGTATTAAAGCAGGTATGCGTAGGAAAAAACCTCAGGTCGTCAATGCGATGGCAGCTCCTTGTGAGTGGGATCCTGAGGCCTAGGACCTGTACTTTTAAAGCCAAAAAATCTCTTAGCTTAAGTACTATTTTATCTATTTGCCGTACTTCTGTTCAACGGCGATGATTTTATCGACGCGCTTGCCATGCCGACCACCGCCGAAAGGGGTCTTCAACCACGTTTCAGCGATTTGTTTCGCCAGTGCGTTGCCGATCAAACCCGCGCCGAGAGTCAGCACATTGGCATCATTATGCTCGCGGCTGTTGACCGCCGAGGCATAATCGTAGCAGAGAGCTGCCCGCACCCCCGGTACTTTATTAGCGACCATACACGAACCGATGCCCGCACCGTCGATCATGATGCCGCGCCACGCACGACCATTAGCCACCTGTTCAGCGACAGCCAGCGCAAAATCGGGATAATCAACACTTTCGGTGCTGTTCGTGCCACAGTCGATGACGGTGTACTTGGCTTGTAACTCGCCTTTGAGCATTTCTTTCATGGCGAACCCACCATGATCCGCGCCGATGGCGACGGTGTCACCTTCCATATCCGTATACACATCCGAGACTGTGACCAACTTAATCCGACGGGTCAGCGCGGTACTTTGAGCCAACGGTGTGACCAGCGCACCGGGTGGTATTTCGAGCGTTCCGCCTTCAGCAACCGCATTGATCACGGTTTCGTCAATCAGCGGGCGTGTATTACCTTGGCCCAGTTGGCGGCGCAGCATCGCAGCGACACTCCGGCGGATGGCTTGTTCGTCCGACATGGAAGCTCCTTATGGTTCACTACCTGAATTATATGCGCCTCGTTCATGCGCGTCCAATATGGAACTTGAAATTAAGGCCATAATCGATCAGCGCGGAAATGTCGGCTTTTATTTGAGGTCGCGGTTAGTGATATTTGAATCTGAAGAGACAACGCACCAATACTAGGCGGTTGTCAGCAAGATACAGTTCAATGCGTGTCCCGATTTAACGTGAGTTTTGCTTAAGACCTCGTAAAAATGTCTTGATCCAAAGCACATATTATCTACGACCAAGCGTCTTCGTCGGGGAAGATGTTCACGTATTCGGTACGCGTAAGCGGTGTCACAAGCATATCAGTGATAGTATCACGCCACATCAAAAAGTGGTCAGTCTCGCGGTGCTGGGTGCGTGCATCATTTGAGCGATAGAATTCGACCAAGACGAAGCGGGTAGGGTCGTCGGCTTGTTGTATCACGTCAAAGCGTGCGATGCCCGCCTCATGGACACTGTTACGAGCGTTTTCGACTGTCGCCGCTTTGAAGGCTTCCACATATTCCGGTTTGACATGAAGGAAGACGTGTAAAATATGCATGGACTTTTCTTTGATAGCTAAGGTGTGGCGAGTATAGCACGACCGCATCATAATAAAAAAGGTTCGCTATTCTTATCCATAGCTGACGTAATTTAAGGAGTATTAACCGGCAAGGGCAGGCTCAGTCGCTTTGATAATCTCAAACTTATAGGGGCGCAGATCTTCTTTGAGCTTGGGTAAGATTTCATCGGCGTTCTTCAAGTCGAGGACAAGGGCTGGACGGTCAGCTTGCAACTGGGCGACCAGATGCTCGATCTGTTCGACACGAAAGCCGAAATCGACATGGTTAGCAGCGAAGCGTCCTGTCGCACGTCCGACGAGCGCCCCAACGAGCACGGCTGTTCCCAGCGCGATAATCGCCCCGACACCGGGTAGTGCCAGTGCGCCGAGTTGCGCCACACCCAACGCGCTTACCGCAGCGCCGAGCGTACCACCTGCAATGCCACCTTGATCGGGTGACACATCATCATCCAAAATCGTTGTTTCGCCAGTCTTGGCTTTAGCGACGATAGCCCCACGCCGAATATCAACATAATCCAGCGCGGCCATGCGGTCGAGTGCTTTCGTTAATACGGTACGCGATGGGAACACTAATAATACGATTTCGCCGGTCATGGCAGACCTCCTGCAACTCCACGGGAACATGGTAAGTATACAA
>JACDGI010000898.1 GCA_013821665.1 Anaerolineae bacterium | reverse complement strand
GTCAGGAACTAGAGTGTGCTACTCTGCTAGTTCACCATACGAGCAAGGAGGGCAAGGTAGAACGCGGTAACAGCGCCTTGCGGGCGAATCACGACGTGATGATTCGACTGACGGGAGATGACGATCTGATCCTAGTTGAGTGCAGTAAATCAAAAGATGCGAAAGCGTTCCCAACTCAGTATATGCGGTTACTGCCCGTGAGTTTACCTGACAGCGAGTCGAGCGCTGTCATGGTGATCGCGGATAAAGTGATTCAGACCAAACAAGACGATCTCACACTCAATCAACAGAAGATCGTCAACACCTTAGCACTCAGCGACAACAGCGACGGGGCAAGCGCTGCTGACATCGCTGAAAGCACCGGGGTTGGGCGGGGCACATTACAGCGTGTCTTGAGTCGCTTAATCGATCTGGGCTACATCCTGCGCGTGTCTGGGGATATACCAAAGTATCAACTTGCCGCTGATGGGAAGGTTCGAGTCGACTCACCTGACTCACCCCCGACTCACCCCCCGACTCACCCCCTGAGCCCGGCTAACTCCGGCCTGACTCACCCGACTCACTCATTTTCGATGAAAAATGAAAATGAGTCGGGTGAGTCGGGTGAGTCGGGTGAGTCGGGTGAGTCGGGTGAGTCGGGTGAGTCGGGAAAAGTCAGACAACATGAACTGCTTACCATCTTCAATTACCAATAAGGTTAAATTGCCCGCCTCAAATGAGGGGCGGGTCGGCGATCAAGGCGCTCTTGAGTGTGCGCGGCGTGTAGTGCTACACGTAGTTATAGCGGAAAACTGCAACTTGTTGCCGCTTTCCGTTACATGCCCAGATTATCTATAGCAACGAAAGGAACAGTTAAGCGTGAAAATAAAACACTGTGAATACTGCGGCGTGCCCTTTTCGGCAGTTCGATCCGACAGTAAATATTGCGGCCGGATTTGTCGGCAGAAGGCTTACCGGGCAAGGCACTCGTGGGGTTACTGGAAGGTGTGTGATTGTTGTGGCGAACGGTTCCATGCGAACAGGAGTGATCAGCGTTTCTGCTCAAGGGCACACAAACAGCGGGTGTACCGTCAACTAAAAAAGGTCGATCAGCGGGCTAACCTGCAGCGGCTGATCGGAAAACTGAAAGCACTATGACCACGATACCCTGTTGCCCGGCGGATTTTATAAGGAGAGAAAACGTGTTCTGTTCAATGTGTAAAGATGGAACAATGCGTTGGCAAGGTGAAGAGTCTCACAGTTGGATTTGTACGTTTTGCGGTCACCGGCGCGTTGAAGAGATAGACGTTTATGAACGCCTCGGAGGTCCGGACGAGGATTATCAGTGGAATCCCAAAACTGTAAAGACAAAGAGAAAGCAAACCAGCATGAAAATCTCGATTTTGCAGTTATCGGTACTCGTTCAGCAAATCATCGCCTACCTGGCCGGCCACGAAAAGGTAAACGCTGTAGAACTTCGCTTTGCGGGTCATTCTGTTGAGCTCGTTTTTGATCGCGGAGATCACGGGGACGTGATTGCGGTTGACGGAACGGGCAGGGCGAACCTAACCCGGCAGAATTACGCCGACTAAGTTGATGTGGCTCTTCCAGGAAGAGCCACATCAATTCATGGCCCCCTCTCCGCCCCAGAATCGATTCCGGGCGGCGCCACACCCCGGTCAAAACTGCTTGGCTTGGTGGTAATCGACGGTGCCAGCGGCAAGCGCTGCAGTGGTTTGAGTTGCAACCCAGTTAACATCGACTCAATCGAGATCGTCAGGCGGTCGACCTGCGTCACAAGTAGCTCTGTTCGCACTGCGAGCGCAGCTACTTGCGTGGTCAGCTGAAAAATTGCCTCAGCGTTTTTTTGCTGGCGCTGAACCGTATCTGACCGTGAGTCCTTATAAAGGATGTAGACAGCGATCAGCAAAGCGCTCGTAAACGTCAACTTGTCCAGGAATGTGATTAGTTCCGGCGAAACGGTTGACATGTCACCAACCCCCATTTCGTTTTTTCCATGTTCTCGGATCACCACCCCGATTCCACCACCGGCGGATCGGGTGCGTTAAGCGCTTGATCAGCTTTAGCATATTGATCACTTTCCGCTAATAAGGCGTTGGCTCAGGTCCTGTGCCCTGCAATTTGACTGAGTGAATGCGGAACCAGAGGTTATTGGGCGCGCCCGGACCACAGTCATTACCACCGCCCTCGAGCGTGAAGACTTGTTGATAGTTATTTCGATCATAACCCTCGTCTAGGTCCCAGGTGAATGTATGAAGCGTTGCGGCTTCCATCGCGCCAAGATTAACGACGTGAGACGGGAAACCATTACCGCGGTAGGTCGCTCGCACATTGTAGTTCCCCGGTTGATACCAACTCCCCACCATCTCGACATGTTTCACAAAACAATCGTTCTCTGTGTGATAATTCCCGACGAGTCGGGTCAGGTAGTCGCACGTGCCCCCCCAACCAAGTGCGGTGTAATCGGGGACGGTGACGGAATACCCGTGATCCACTTGTCCGAGCCATGATGGCTGAGCGCTCTCGAACGTTGCGCTAATCGTCCACGGGTATATTTGCGGTCTGGTTACCGTAAACGAGACAGATATTGCCCCACTGCCAGCGCCCGAACCAGCAGCGGCCATACCCCATCCCCAATATTCACTGTCGACCTCGGCGGTGTACGGTAAATCTTGATAACGAACCGCCGTCCAATCTGCATTTTTTGTCGCCTTATGGCAGAACACCAATTGACCAACCGTATAACCGCCGATTAGCGAGCCTTGCGTGCTATCACCCTGATAATCAATGGTCAAGTGCGCGCCTTGCACCACGGCATCAAAGGTGTCCCACAAGCCGCACGCGCTGTCAAACGTGATCCGTGTCCCGGTTGGCACTATCGCCCAAGGGCTGATCAGGGCGTGGACTAGCCATTTATAACTTTTCAGTGTGCCGGGCGCGGGGATCGTC
>JACDGI010000897.1 GCA_013821665.1 Anaerolineae bacterium | reverse complement strand
GGCCAGTGAAGCTCGCCAGTATAGCATCCCCCTGTGTGATGACACCCGTGATGATTGCCGAGTCCAATCCTTTTGCGGCGTTAAGTTTGGCGGCGATAAGTTGGTGTACCAGAATGAGGCTGGCATCACCAGCAGGTGGCGTGTTCAACAAAATAAGCAGTTCGACCTGTGTATAAGTTTGGCTGCCGAGCATCAGTTGGGTGACCGGCCAAGTGGGAGTGTTCTTCCAATAGCCCTGCCCCACCGGACAGGTTGCGCTGTCCTGAGCGCCAATTTGCCCAATCGTAAATGTGAGCGATAATGCCAGTGTGAGAAGAGACGCTAGATAAAATAGAGTGGTTTTTTTGAACATGGATGCCCTCCTGATAATGTTCTTATACGAACTACAACGAGGGATTGGCGAAGATGTTACAAAGCGGTATGTAACATTGGCGCTGCTTAACCGTTATTGAGTGTGATGCCGCATCAAACAAAAATCGATTATGCTAGTGCTATGGAACCTTTAGCGAACGAAGGCCAACTGATCGCACAGGCACAGGCAGGCGACAAAGATGCGGTCAGCACTTTGTACGAAGCCTATGTTCAGGCCATTCATACTTACATTGGTTACCGGGTTGAATCCGACATAATCGCCGAGGATTTAACCGCGGATGTCTTCCTACGCATGGTTCAAGGTTTGCCGAAGTACCGCGATTTTGGTGCGCCTTTTGGGGCATGGCTTTATCGGATTGCCGCTACCCAAATTGCGGATCACTATCGCCATAATAAACGCGTGGTCGAGCTTTCGGATAACCAGCCAAGTGATGATACCGATCCATTTGGTAAGGCGGCTAAGAATGAAGAACGGGCAAGGCTGCGAGAAGCATTAGCAGCCCTGCCGCCGGACTTCCAGACCTTGTTGATTTTGCGGTTTATGCAGGGGCATTCGCATCAGCTTGTCGCTTCAACCTTGAACAAATCAGAAGCGGCCATTCGGGTGATGCAGCACCGGGCGCTGAATGCGCTGGCGCAGCAGTTAGGTGCAAGTGGTAAAGTGCGTAGTTATTTACGGGGCGAGGACTCCTGATGAGCGAGCAGTTTGATACCCCAGAACAAGCCTTGATTGAAAGACTGCGCCGCGCCCCACAACCGGAATTGGCAGCAGATGTCCGTACCGCGATTCTTGTCCGCGTCCTAGATGCGCTCGATCATCCACCGATACCGGCTCCTCGGCCTGCCCTGCCCCGCCCCATTCTTGTCATCGCAGTTGTCTTAGTCGCTGCGGCATTGATTGCAGGTGGCGTGATTTTGGTATTGTCACAACAGAATCAAACGATAGTTACACCGACAGCCACCATCGCACCGACAATGAGTGCAATGCCAACGATCACCGTACCAGTCGTTATCAATTCACCCGTAGCAACCGATACATATACACCTCAACCTACACCCACCGCTGACGTAACACTTAGCCCGACTCCTGCTCCTACGGCTAGTGTCAGCACAATCATTGTGATTGAAGGGCCAGTTGAGCAGATTAACGGCAATGTCATTACCATTTATGGAACACAGGTCGAAATCCCTGCGAATGATCCCATTTTAACCAGCATTTCGATAGGCGTTATCGTCCACGTTGAGGTGAATAATCAGACTGTAACCACCCACATCGTCATTGTGCAGCCTACTGTCGTGGGCAATACAGATACCAACACCAATCCATCATCCGGCGAAGTCTGGAAGGATGACGGGAACTGCTCACACCCGCCGCCGGATTGGGCACCCGCCAACGGTTGGCGCAGACGCTGTCAGGGAAAAGATAAAGATAAAGATAAAGGCGACAAGCACGATAAAGGTGATGATTAACACCTATAAAAGCCGTGTCCGGTGTTCGTCTGGCACGATTGGCAAGCTATAATCAAGCGACATCATCACTTTTATTGAAAGATAAGCCGCTATGTTTAATGTCGCAGATGATCCCCATCGCCGCCTTAATCCACTGACGGGTGAGTCAGTGTTAGTGTCGCCACATCGCAATAAGCGTCCGTGGCAGGGCAAACAAGAACCTGCGCCCTCCAATGACCGTCCCGAATATGATCCTACCTGCTATCTATGCCCCGGCAACACACGCGCCAACGGTGAACATAACCCGCACTACACTTCAACCAATGTCTTCACCAATGACTTTGCCGCCTTACTGCCGGATACGCCCGATGCACCTGTTTCCTCCAATCCGTTGTTACAGGTGCAAGCGGTACGCGGAACCAGCCGTGTAATCTGCTTCTCGCCGCATCATAATGTGACACTGCCAGAAATGGCTGTTGGGGAAATTCGCAAGGTAGTGGATGTCTGGGCGGAACAAACCGCCGAACTCGGACAAAAGTACGCATGGATACAGGTTTTCGAGAACAAAGGCGAGATTATGGGCTGCTCGAATCCCCATCCGCACGGGCAAATTTGGGCAGGTAATTGGCTGCCCAATGAAATTGCGACTGAGGATGTTCATCAACGCGCGTATTTTAAAGCACATGCTTCGCCGCTGCTGCTGGATTATCTAACAGCCGAACTCGCCAGTGGTGAGCGCACCGTTGTCCAAAATGATGATTGGCTGGCTGTCGTGCCTTTCTGGGCAGTTTGGCCTTATGAAATTTTATTGATGCCGCGCCGTCATGTGCTGCGTCTGCCCGACTTGAGCGATATGGAGCGCAGCAGCCTAGCTGACATTCTCAAACGACTGCTGACACGTTACGACAATCTCTTTGAAGTATCCTTCCCCTACTCGATGGGCTGGCATGGTGCGCCCTTCGGCAAAGATGATCTCGATGGTTGGCAGTTGCACGCCCATTTTTATCCGCCGCTGCTGCGCTCAGCCACTGTCAAAAAGTTCATGGTCGGCTATGAAATGATGGCCGAGTCGCAGCGCGATATTACGCCCGAACAAGCAGCCGAACGTCTACGCGGCTTGAGCGAAGTCCATTAC
>JACDGI010000122.1 GCA_013821665.1 Anaerolineae bacterium | reverse complement strand
CATCCAGAGGGTAGCCCATAATCCGGCTAAGACCACACCGGATGCGGCTAAGGCTCCGGCGACCATCAAGGCACGGGTAGGCATGGGTTCGACATGGCTGGCGCTGGCATACCATCCAGAGAAAAAGACTGATCCGCCAAAGGTCAATAACATGGCAACCGGAAGCCAACGCTTGAGAATTGGCTGTAAAAATTCCTGTCGATCTTCAAGGGTGCTGCGCTGCAAATAGGTGACGAACAACGCTAACATGCCGCATAAGCCGAACATCACGAAGTATAAGGCTCTCCCCGGCGCTCGAAACAGCGAGAAGCCCGGAACCCAGCGCACGACGACTGGCAGCATCGCCCCTTGTAAGCCGACACTCATCAACACACCCAACACGATTAAGCCGATGAAAAAAGTATGTTCCTTACGCATCCGGCGGAAAGCCAGCAGCAGTGCTAATAGGGGGAGTAATCCGACGTAAGCGCTAAATTCTTCGTAGAAATCACGACCCCAATAAAAGGTCGGTGCTTGATTGGGATTGCCGAATAATCCCGGCAGCGCTAATGATAAAAATTGGGCGGGTGGCAGGGCAAAGGTGTTGATAAATTCCAAGTCGTTGTTGTCGCGGACGGAAAGCCGCGTCAGTTCGAGGGCAGGGAGCATCAAAGCCGCGCCGAGGATGACTCCGACGATGCCCAGCAGGACTAACTGGCGCAGAGCCATCCATGCGCCGTGAACGGTATCCTCAGCGGTCATGGTGTGGTAAATCGCCATAACGACCAGCGCCAAACCGAGATAAAAGACCATCGGTGGATGTCCGGCGAGAAGTGCCGCGCCCAAGACCGCGCCACCGGGTAAAACCGAACGCCATGTGCCGCGCGTCAGGGCATAGCGATAGGCTGTGACTGCCCAAGGAATCCATGCCGTGACCATAATTAGGGTGTAGTGTCCGGCGTAGAAACGGGTACCCATCCACTCGCTCATGCCGTAGACGATACCCGCGAGAAATCCGGCGGTGTAGGTGCTGCCGAAGCTGCGACTCAATCGGAACATGCCCCACGCGGCTAACCAGACGTGGAAGGCCAGCACTAATCCAAGGCCACGATCTGCGCCGATCAACCAGATAAACCACGTGGCCGGATAAAAAAGGGCGGCGTGTGGATTGCCGATCAACGGATGCCCGATGAAGGTATAAGGATTCCAAAGCGGCAGTTCGCCAGCATGAACCATGTCGTGCAGCATGGTCGTCAGCGGATAGAACATCGCCCGAAAGTCATTGGCGGCCAGCACTTGTCCGGCGGGCGGCAAAATGGCCGGACGTAAAAATAAAATCGTCAATAGCGCCAGCGCCAAAGGCACTAAATATGGGCGGCGTTCGAAAGCCTTTTCCACTACTGCACCTCAATCTCACCAATCGTTGCATAAGGCTGCCCATCGACAGGCAGCGCTTGATTATCGCCGTACCAGTAGACTTTGACCACTAGCGAATAGTGTCCGGCGGGTAAATTGGCAGGAATTGTTAATGTGTGACGGTCAAAATAGACAGCGCCGACTGACCATTGCGTCGTCGGTTTATCAGATGGCGGCCCGTTGTGATCGACTCGCACCGCGCCGGAATCATCCAAGATGAACACGCCGACCGAGTAATCGAGGGTTGGCTGCTTCGTGGCCGACCACCATAGATCAACGGGCAGACGTTCGCCGTCATGAACTTGAGTCGGCGGCAGAGTATCTCGCAGCGTGAAAAGGTCACCGAACTGTTTGGGGGCGGCATCTAAATTCGGCTTTTCGTACAAAACCATTTTGATGGTCGAGTCGCCGAATCTCTGGCGATAATCCGCGTTCACGGGCAGTTCGTGATGGATGACGGACTTGAATCCGGCTGTGCCTTTTTCCAGCGCACTCATAATCTGTGGCGCTTGTAACCACTGTACTACCCATACCCGACGATGCGAGTCCAACTGGGGTGTGATGGCGGGCAACAAATCTTTATCGTGGGAATAAATATCGGCGCGGGTGATGGTGCGAATGATCTCGGCGTTTGGAATGACCTGCCGTATTTCATAGGCGAAGGCGTTGTCGTCCCAGCCTGTTTCCAAGACGATTAAGTCTCCAGTTGTGTAATCCTGTGCCACGATTTTGGCGGTGGTATCACTGTCGATGCGCGGTTGAATGACAGTCGGAGCTGCTAGGGTGACGATGACCCAAGCACCAACTAAGACATTTGCTATCGTAGGGGAGGGTCTCAGACCCTCCCGCATTATAGGCTCAATCACATTCGCGCCATAGCCGCAGACAATGACGATCATTGGCACGAGAAATACCAACGTGCGCCCTGAGAGTAAATTAAACTTTATGCTCAGGATGAACATGATGATTAATAATCCCACGCCACTGAGTATCACAACCCACTTTAGGGACGCAACATGTCGCGTCCTCTTATTTCTCCACATCCCCCACACCGCCAACGCACCCAAACCCAACAGCAGCGCCCATTGTGTGCCGAGTAAGAGTTCGCCCAATGGCGGAATATTTCCGATAGTCGCCGCATAAGTGCCGGGTAAGTTACCGATGCCGCTGGTGAGCGTTGGGAATTGAATGGTCGCGATCACCCACAACCACGGCGCGTAGAGGATGGCGGTTATGATCCAAGCGGCGAGGAGCATGAGCTTGGGACGCTTGTTAATACCCCACCCCCAGCCCACATCAGCAACGTTCGCAGGCTCACTCTGCTGATTGCCCATTGTAATAGGGAGGGGAGAAGGATTACGAAAGCGCCACACTAATCCAACCACGACCTGAATCGCCAAGGGCAGTACGGCAAAATACAGCGTGTAAAAGGCCAGCGTCAGACTGAGTAGATAGCCGATCAATATACCTAATCGGGGTCGCTTGAGATAGCGTAGGAAGTAGAGCCATGACAGCGCGACAAACAATGTGAACCAACCGTAATGGCGCACCTCTTGGCTGTAGTAAACGGCAATCGGCAGCACCGCCAGCAGCAGCGCCGCGTATAAACCTGCTCGCCGTCCGAAGACATCCGCGCCGATGCGGTAGGTAACGGCGACTGTGAGCAAACCTGCCATGATGCTCAGGTAACGCAGGGCTAAGGGACTATCACCGGCCAGCGAACGCCATGCGCTTAAGGCGACGAAATAGAGCGGTGGATGACGATCATGTGCGAGGTTATCCAGCACCACATCTAAGTGTGGGTTATTCGTTGCCCAGATACTCCAACCTTCATCCGTCCAGACAGGCCAACTGCCTACATTGATGATGCGTGTGGATGCCGCAAAGATCAGAATGAGGGTGATGAGCGATAAATATTTGGCGCGTAAGGTCATTAGAGGAACTTCAATCGGTCAGAGGCATGACAAGGTAAATGTGGGCTTTATCGCAGCGCCCACTCTGGAATGGTAAAAATTTGGTCGGTCGTTAGTTCGAGGCCGGGAAATAGGTCAGCTAAATCGAGTGTTTGTGACCCGTGATAAATCCGTATTTCGGGGTTATTATCGCGCCGATATTGGTGCAGTTCTTTGGTGGTCGGATAAACCAACCAGACTTGTTCAGTGCCTTTTGCCAAATACGTTCGCAGCTTGGTCTGAATATCATCTGCATCTTCTCCGGGTGAGATAACCTCAATCGCTAAATCGGGGATACCGGGATAGGGCTTGCTCATATCGGGCATCGGTAAAATGTTTGCTAGACGAATGAAAGATATATCTGGCACAAATGAGTCTTTCAACCCCTTTGCATCCGATAGCATGAGGTAAGTTAGACCATCATAAAACACGCCGCCAAGATTATGTTTGACCACGAACTGCTTTAGTGGATCGTGGATATTCCCGCCAACAATAGCATGTATGAAACCCGCAGCATTCATCTTGACTACACTCCCGTCAATGATTTCAACTCGCGCATTGCCGAGTTTCAGCAACTCGTCAAGAGAAAGCAATTTGGTTTTTGCTGGTGCGTCTAACATCATGACACCTCACCACTGATTTGCCATCATTATAGCTCAGATTGAAGCCATTTCTCGCAGGATGTGACGGGCGATGACCATACGCTGGATTTCACTGGTGCCCTCACCGATGCTCATCAGGCGTTGGTCGCGGTACATGCGCTCGACTGGAAATTCGCTGCTGTAACCATAACTGCCATGAATTTGGACGGCATTGTGGCAGACTTTCTCGGCTACTTCGGAGGCTTTGAGTTTGCCCATTGCGGCCATTTTGCCGAAGTCTTTACCCGCATCCTTGAGGCAAGCTGCATGATAAACCAACATGCGTGCGGCTTCGATCTCAACGGCGGCATCCGCCAGCATCCACTGAATGGCCTGATGCTCACTGATGGGTTTGCCGAAGGCACGGCGCTGCTGAGCATATCTAACGGCTTCCTCAAACGCTGCCTGTGCTAAACCGATGCTCAGTGCGCCGATGCTGATGCGTCCGCCATCCAAGGTTTGCATGGTCTGGTGGAAGCCGCGACCTTCTTCACCGAGCAGTGCGTCGGCTGGCACACGGACATTATCGAAGGTTAGCATTTGCGTCGGTGAGCCGTGCAACCCCATTTTCTTTTCGGGTGGATGGATCGTCAATCCGGCTGTTCCCGGCTCGACCAATAACATGCCGAAGCCGCGTGTACCCGCCTCTTTGTTCAAGCGAACCAACGTTACAATCACCGGCGCAAACCTTGGATTGGTGATCCATGCTTTGCTGCCGTTGATGACCCATTCGTCGCCATCTCGTATGGCACTGGTTTGGACACCACCGGCCAAATCTGATCCTGCACCCGGCTCAGTTAAGGCTAATGATCCCAAAACCGTGCCGCTGGTCAACTTGGGTAAATATTTTTGTTTCTGTGCATCCGTTCCCCAATTGCTGATCGGTCCGCAGCATAAGCCATTATGAGCCGCCAACGACAGCGCGGTTGATCCACAAGCCCAACCGAGTTCTTCAATGGCAATGGCTGAACTGAGTGTATCTAAGCCCACGCCACCATAAGCCTCTGATACTTGCAAGCCAGTCAAGCCTAACGTGGGCATCTTATGGATAGCCTCCCAGCGCATTTCGCCTGTTTGATCGACCTCACCAGCATAGGGTTTAATTTCTTTGGCGCAAAAATCATGTACCGCGCGTTGGTACATTTGTTGTTCGGAGGTCAGTTCAAAGTCCATAAAAAAGTCCTTTTGCAGTTTGCAGTTAACAGTTTTTAGTTGACAGTCTAAACGCGGAATTCAAATCTTTAATGCTAAGTAACGAAATTCTAGGTTATGGCCATCCAGTTTAGAATAAGCTTGCCAATTGCAATAATAATTGCCAGAAATGGGTAACATATCTTCACGTTTACGGATGGTTCCAAGCGAAGGTGTCCCGTACCAGCTTAGCTCTCCGGTCAAATTTCGATTTTCATGTAATCGAAAGTTTTTATCAACAGTTTCACGGCGTGCCGCACCCCAATACTGATAATCGTTAGTCAATAGTATGGCGTAGCCTTCAACCCCGTTCAATTTCTTGAAATATTCTAAGCGAGTTACGTCTTTTAGAAAGTCATATCTTCCCAGATCTTGTGCGCCATGATTTTTTAAATGAAAGGGTTCGTTATTGAAATATGTTTCTTGCCGTACGGTTTTATACTTTAACTCAATTGCTAAATTTACTTCGGGTAAAGAAATCCAAATATCTGCATAAATCCATTTACTATCGACATGAACAGGATATTCTAAACGTATATTTGCTGTTGGATACCATTCACGAAATTGCCACGCAAATGCATGTTGAAAATCTGCTTCGGAGTGGAAAATAGGTCTTTTCGTTGCGAGTTCCTTCATAAAATCAGTTACATCAAACATAATATTTTTCCTATTAGCTAAACCCCAATTGCCCGCCGCAGTAACATCAATAGGAATAACCCCACACCCCAACCCGCGTATCCGGCGACCACCATCGGGATGAGCTTCCAACCTGCACGCGCCGCTAACCACGCGATCACTACAAAGGCGAAAGTCGGCACAAGGTTGAAGGCCAACGAGCGTGTGAACTGCTCCATTTCGGCCTTGGTGCTGCTGCCGTAAACTAACCAGATGCCCAACGGCAGGTTGATCGGCATGGTGACCGCAATGGCAGCAAAGGTTTTGGAGTATTCCCGAATGATGGCAATCGCAATAATAATGATGATCGAGACGATGACTGGCGCGACTTTCCCCCAAGCGATTTCCATAGCTTACATTCCTATTTTTCTGACCTATTCGGTAGGTCACACCTCAGTAAAAACACGGTAAAATTTGCCCATGCTTATGATTGGCGTTATTTTCAATTGGATAGCATTGTAGCAACCAGACAGCATACCAGCTAGATCAGGAGAAAGCGCGATGGCACACCGCATCCATAATTACACAGGCGAAAAAATTGACGTGACGTATGACGCAGGGCGTTGTATTCATGCTGCCGAATGTATCAGCCGCTTACACAGTGTTTTTGATAACAGCAAACGGCCATGGGTGCTGCCGGATGCGGGTTTAGCCGATGGTGTGGCCGCGACAATTCTCCATTGTCCATCGGGTGCGCTGCATTATGAACGCAAAGATGGCGGCGCAGTCGAGCCCATCCCCGAACACAATACCATTTATTTGGCGGAAGATGGCCCACTATATCTGCGCGGGGATTTCACCATCGTCAACGGCGTGGGCGAGTTGGTTGTCAACGATACCCGTGCCGCGTTGTGCCGCTGCGGAGCCTCACAGAACAAACCCTTTTGCGATAACTCGCATATCAGCATTGGATTTGTCGCGCCGCCAAAGGTCTCCGAGCCGCAAATGACCCTCGAAACCTTGGATGGTGGCAATCTGCATATCGAAACCACCACTAACGGTTCGCTGCACATTACCGGCAATTTTGTGATCTTGGATGATGAAGGCGAAACGGTTTATCAAGGGACAGACGAATGGTTCTGCCGCTGCGGCGGGTCTGCCAACAAACCTTTTTGCGACAGCACCCACGTTAAAATCGGCTTCATCGCAGAGTAGACATCTTCTCAGCTTCTGTATAGGTCTTGATACTGACCGAAGACTATTGTGCTGGTCGCCATGCAACCGTGCCGTTATCGGGCAGCTTGTGTTGGAGCAGGCGTACGGTTTTGTCTCGCACATCGACTGTATACACATCAAAATGCGCACTGTGGTCAGCCGCCAGAAAAGCAATCTGCTGCCCATCTGGTGACCAAACTGGCAAAATATCGGTCCCACCGCGACGTGTCATTTGCGTGATTTGTTCGCCACAGCCTTTGATAGCGCGATAGCAATCTGCCGAGACCGTATATACCTCATAGTTACCGCTGCGATCTGACGAAAAGGCAATCGATTTGCCATCCGGTGACCACGCCGGAAAGCTATCGGCGGCACGGTTTTGTGTTAAGCGTTGGGTGGTGCACCCACCGAGTCGACTCTCATCACAATCAATACTGATGATATACAGTTCAAAAGACATCGAACGGTTCGAAATAAAAGCCAGTTGGCGGCTGTCTGGCGACCACACTGGATAAGCATCAATGAGACCGTTGTGCGTCAGTTGGCGTATTCTGGTCGTGTTGATATTGACCACGTAAATATCGCAATTGTTCTCGCAATTCCCCACAAAGGCGATCTGCTGGCTATCGGGCGACCACATAATCGTTACTACCGGAAAATCAGTCAGTCGGTTTATATCCGTGCCATCAGGGCGCACGAGGTAGAGGCCAGCATTCGGTTGATGGATGGCCGTGTAAGCAATCCATTGTCCATCTGGTGACCAAGCAGGTGAGGCACCCGGCCCACCGCTGGCAGCCAGCCGCTTGACGCTGCCATCATCGATATTCATCATATACAAATCAGTACGTTGATTTCGTTGGCTGTAGAAAATAAGCTGCTGACCATCGGGCGACCACGCAGGGAAGCTCTCGTCGCCTGCCGAACGGGTCAGATTAATGTTGAGGCCGAGTACGATGTCGAAAAAAATAATTTCGGTACTGTTATGGGTAATGCCTACTGTAGCCAGTTCTTGATTGGGTACAAATAACATTCGTGCCACTTCGACGGTTGTTAGGAGGCATGCCGCTGCTATAAACCACAGGATACAGCCCACGCAGAAACGCTTCAAGCCGAGGCCGCAATCTCGTCTTTCAGTGGGAGGGTTAAAACAAACGTGCTGCCTTTACCTGCGAGGCTTTGTGCGAACACCGTGCCGCCATGTGCTTCGACAATCATCTTAACGATGGTCAGCCCCAAGCCGACACCGCCTTTTTCAACTGTACGGGCCTTATCACCTCTAAAAAATGGCTCGAAAATGCGCTCGATGACTTCAGGCGCGATGCCTATGCCGGTATCCTGAACCTCAATAATGGCGTGTTCAAGGGTGTGCCGCGTATAAATGGTCACACTGCCGCTGTCCGGCGTATGGGTTAATGCATTTGCCACCAGATGCCGGATGGCCTTATCAATTTTAACCGCATCGATGTGCAGGATGGGCAAACCATCATCCGCCTTGAAAATGAGATTTATATGCTTCTGGCTGGCCTTGCCAACCTGATCCGTTACGATGTCGTTTACAATATAGTTTAAATTACAGGGGGTAAAGGATGGCCCCGTGAGAAAAGAAACCATATGCAGATGTTCAAGTTGTGTTGCCAGATGGTTGACAGAACGCTGGATCGATTCGAGTTTTGGCTGCACGATGGGTCGCACCGCATCCCCCACCAGACGCTCGGTTAGATAACGACTGGTCTCTATCGTCGCCAGTGCCGTACGGAAGTCGTGCGACAGCGCATCGACCAGATGACCAACCATTGCGAACTGCTCTTGCTCCAGCAACAGCTTCATTTTTTGGGCTTCAACTTGCTTATGCTCGGTCACGTCCCGCGCCACACCGAAATAACCGATGACCCGCGTATGGGCCTCATCCCATGCGGGTTGGCGCACGAGATTCAACCAACGGACAGTACCCGGCTTGGTGATAATGCGGTAGTCACCTGCTGTTGATTCACCTTTAAGTAAACGTTGGTGGTCTTCTTGGTACAGGACGAAGCTGTCGGGATGGAATAATTTGGGCGCACCATTGGCATCAATTTCGGCTGGCGAGTAACCCGTTACCCGCAAAAATGAATCCGTAATCCATTCGCGGAACATGCTGCCATCTTCATTGATGCGTGTATAAAAAGCATAATCGGAAATCAGTTCGGAAATTTTACGGTAGCGCTGTTCACTATCCACCAGCGCCAACTCTGCCAATTTGCGATCTGTAATGTCCTTGACGATACCGTAATAGCCAACCACGCGTGTCTTGTTATCATTCCACACGGGACGGCGCATAATGCTCAACCAGCGGAGTTCGCCGCCTTTAGTGTGCATCCGCGATTCGCTGTTTACGGCTTGGCCTTGCTTCAAGAGTTCGGTTTCACGGAACGCCCGACCAATATCATCGGCAAAAAAGATTTTAGCTAAGGATTCTGTGTCCTGTGGCATTTCATGTGGCAAATAACCTGTGACCCGTTCGACCGAGTCGGTAATCCACTCACGGTCAAGTGTATTATCTTCCTTGATGCGGAAAAAATAAGCGTAGTCGGATGTTAGTTCAGTGAGGATGCGGTAGCGTTCTTCGCTGGCTTGTAAGGCCAGTTCGGCTTGCTTGCGTTCGGTAATGTCCTGCGCCACACCATAGTAGCCAATGACTTCGGTCTTTTCTTCATTCCACACTGGACGGCGGAAAACACTCAACCAGCGCAGTTCACGCTGCTTAGTATAGGTTTGGAATTCACGGTGCAGTTGTTCGCCCTTATGAAGCAGTTCAATATCATGCTGGGCTGCTGCTTGGTCACCCAAATATGATTTGTCGGTTAATCCAATTGTTTGTTGAGGGAGTTCAGATGGTGTGAAACCCGTAACCCGCTCGACCGAATCGGTGATCCATTCGCGAGTGCGCGAACCATCGGGATTGAAACGATAAAAATAGGCGTAGTCGGAAATGAGTTCACTGATAATCCGGTAGCGTTCTTCGCTGGCCTTCAGCGCGATTTCGGTTTGCTTACGGGATGAAATATCGCGCGCCGAAACAATTATCTGTTTGACATTTCCTTGTTCATCTTTAAGTGGATTGGAGTATGTTTCAACCCACATATAAGTGCCAGATTGGCTACGTGTACGATACTGAAGGCCTTCAATCGGTTTTCCGTATAGGATAACATTCAGTGTTGCTGTTTGAACGGTAGCAACATCATCTGGATGAACACGGTGTGCGGTGGGCGTTTGGTTCAATTCATCCAGCGTATAGCCCATAGCTTTTTCGTAAGAAGGGCTGATATAAATGGTTTTGCTGCTCGGAACATCATAAAGCAGTACAAAATCGGAAATGGTTTCGGTCAGCAGGCGATAGCGTTCCTGGCTTTCTTTGAGCGCTGTCTCGGCTCGTTGGCGTTCGGTTATGTCCTGCGCCACCCCATAGTAACGGGTTACGCGGTTTTCCTTGGCATCCCACTCCGGCAGGCGTGAAATTTGCAGCCAGCGTACATCCCCGTTTTTAGTACGGATGGGATGTTTTGAACTGGTTGATTCATTCTTCAGCAGTTGACCCAATTCGGCTTGTAATGCGGCTTCATCTTCAGGGAGAAACAATGACAAATTAACATTTTCTCCCTCGTCCAACTCGCCATGTGTGTAGCCTGTAACGCGTTTGAATGAATCCTCTGTGATCCACTCATGCAGCAAATCACCGCTTGGTGTCACTTTTAGTGAGTAGGCATAATCCGAAATGAGTTCGTTCAGAATGCGGTAGCGTCCCTCGCTGGCTGATAATTCGTCACGGCGTTCTTTAAAGGCACGGCGTTGGTGATAGGTCAGCAGCAGAATAAACACCGATACAAAGGAATTAAAGGTTAGCGGACCATTGATGATTCTGTCGGAAGAAATATTAGGGAAATGCGACCTCAATGCGAGTAGGAGAATGACTTGGACAACAGCCGTGATGACCGCCGTGTGTACCCCTAAAAAAGCACTGGCAAGTAAGGTAACGATAAATAGATAAAACAAACTGTTATAGGAACTCAGTCCTCCGGTCGCCAATGCGGGAATAAAAATGCCAGCGGTTCCAACGACGATGAGGGCTATAACAGCAAACCGGTAATATCCTCTGCGCGTCAGAACGTAAGCTACCCAAACGAGGATCATTAATCCTATGCTTGCGAGTAACCACACACCCGCACCGGATAAAGCATTACTCGTTCGTGTTGAAAATAAAATCATGACGAATATAGCCAGCATCGCCGCTAACATCATTGAAGCCAGCAGCCGTGCTTGCTGCCGTATTTGCGGATCAATGATTGAGGGCGAGGGGCGTGTCAGAAAATCCCAAATACGGGTGGCGGATTTGCGAACTGTTTCTAAGAAGGGAGAAAACATTCTGCGTCCAATTTTACCCGAAAATGATTTCTTTGAGTATAACATGACAATGTTTGTGACAGCACAAACCTATCTTGAATATCAATGCTCTAACCCTATGGTTAGCTGACAAGCCTAGCTCAAAAGGGTATACTATAGAACAACCATTCAGTTACAAAGGTTATTGAACAGATGACAATCTTACCCCCTAAACATCTTTTAGTGATTGCTGCCCATCCCGACGACATCGAATTTGGTGCGGCTGGCACAATTGCCCTATGGACAGCAGCCGGCGCACGCGTCACCTTTTGTATGGTCACCGATGGCGGCGCAGGTAGTAATAAACCCGAAACGGATCTTCCCGGCTTGATCCGTCAGCGTCAGGAAGAACAGTGTGCGGCAGCCGCCATCCTCGGCGTGCAGGATGTGCGCTTTCTTGGTTATAAAGATGGTGTGCTGCAACCGACGTTGGAACTGCGCCGTGATTTAACACGTGTGATCCGCGAAATCAAACCGGATCGCGTCATGATCCAAGACCCGACCATGTTCTTCGCTGGCAATTATTATATCAATCACCCTGACCATCGGGCAGCAGGTGAGGCTGCCGCTTATGCAGTTTTCCCCAGTGCAGGTACACGTCCCATTTTCCCCGAACTGTTAGCTGAAGGGCTTGAGCCTTTTGACCCATCGCAGATGTGGTTGATGTTCGCTGTCACCTCTGAGACGGTGATTGATATTACGCCGCACATTGACCAGAAAATTGAAGCGCTGCTTTGCCACAAATCGCAGCTTGGCCCCGAAGTGGTGGATATGGTTAAAGGTTGGGATCGGGAGTCGGGTAAAGCACAGGGTTATGCCTATGCCGAATCCTTCCATGTGATGATCTTAAAAGAGGAAGAACAACCCCAAACGACCGGTACAGGTGTCTCGTTGAAACCGGCTGGCGACGAACCTAAGGCCTGAATTTATTAGGTGAATGTTTCGTGTGGGGTTTGCTAGCGCGGGTCTGCCAGCGCAGGTTTGCCAGCGCAGGTTTGCCAGCGGCAAACCCCTACGGGAACAGCAGGGGTTATTTCTTATTCACCAACATCACCGCGTTCCCAACCGGATCATGCACCAATAGGCTATCATCTACTTGCTTCTCGACCTTGACCGCCGCTGCATGCAAACGTTCGCAAAGCTGATTAAGTGTGTCCGCGTCCGGCACATTGATACTGAAGCTGCGTAACCCCAGAGTCTCCGGTGGCTGAGGCTGTTGACCTCCCCAAATATTCAGTCCGATATGATGGTGGTAGCCACCTGCCGCCACAAAAATCACACCCTGACCCGTCCAATCCACCGATAATTCGAAGCCTAGCAAGTCGGCGTAAAAGGCTTTGGCTTGTTGCAAATCGGCGATATGTAAATGAACGTGTCCGATGTCGGTGGCGGGGTCAATAGCTGTCCACGGTGTATCATCGGCCTCGCGCAGCAATTTATCGACATCCAGTGCGCCTAATGACATTTGTACCTGCCCGTCAACATATTGCCACTCGTCGCGTGGACGGTCACAGTACAATTCCAAACCGTTACCATCAGGGTCATTCAAGTAAAGCGCTTCGCTCACCAGATGGTCGGAAAACCCACCAAAGGGATAACTGAAACTAACCAGCCGTTTAAAAACGCGTGCCAGCGACTCACGGTTCGGCAGTCGAATCGCTACATGGTATAAACCAGTGCTGCGGGGCTTCGGTTTCCAAGTGGGTTGTTCGGTCAATAAAATATGCGGTGTGTGACCATCAGCCGAGAGCGTCACTGTATCACCGTCATGACCGATTTGCTGGAAGCCCATTTTATCGGCGTAGAAACTCAGCGAACGAGCGAGGTTAGCGGTATTGAGGTGTGCATATCCAATATGCGTTTGTGCGGGTAAACGGAAGTCATTCATACAGTGAGAGTCCTTTCCTACATCATCATAGACGTAGGATGCCCCCTTTCCGTTACTTTGTGGCTTTTTGCGTTATTTGTAATTTGCAGACAGAAGGCTCTTGACTTTCGATTCCATAGGCCTTAAGCTGTTTTTACTTGCAAAATGCAAGCAAGTTTTGTGGAATATGGGAGAGTGAACATGAGAAACTTAGTTGTTTCGCAGTGGATGACGCTGAATGGTGTTTTTGACGGGGACTCAATGGATCAATGGAATATCCCTTATGAAAGCAAGGAAAGGGCAGCGTACAATACAAATCTGATTTTGGGGTGTGGTGCTTACCTGATGGGGAAGAACACCTATGAAATGCTTGCGCCTTACTGGTCTATTCTGAAAAATAATGAGAATGGAATAGCGGACAAGCTGAACAGCGTGCCTAAGTATGTCGTTTCAACAACATTGAAAAAAGCTGACTGGAATAATTCTACAATTATCAAAGAAAATGTTGTGGAAGAGATCACCAAGTTGAAACAGCAATCGGGTAAGGAAATTCTTATACAAGGCAGTGCAACGCTTGTTAAATCGCTGATGGAAACGGATCTTATTGATGAGTATCGTTTCTTAGTCAATCCTATTATCATGGGGAGCGGAAAACACTTTTTCAAACAGGGAATGGATACGACCAAACTGGAACTTATCGAAACGAAGGCGTTTAGTTTAGGTGTAGTTATGTTCCGTTACAAACTCGTAAAAAAGTGAAAGCGAGCATGAACATGAGAAAAACACTTCTACTCATGACCCTAAGCTCGGAAGGCTGCTTTGAAGGTCCATCTCACAGCGTTTCCGAGTTCTACACAGGTTCCGAAGCGTTCTATCCCGAATAGAGCAACGAAGCGGATCTAATGCTTATGAGACCTAATGTCTATGAACTGATGAAATGCATCTAGTCTACCCATCATGCGGCGTAGTGTCACG
>JACDGI010000121.1:8588-14287 GCA_013821665.1 Anaerolineae bacterium | reverse complement strand
GAGCGTGAACACCATGACTATCGGCAGAAATCGCCATGAGCGACGATCCAGCGCAAAGGCTGCACCTACAGGAAAGATGATAAAAAAGCCACTGACCTTGGAGAGAAACAGGCCACCGAGCGCGATACCGAGCCAAATAGCGAGACGGCGTGATGGCCCGTCTTGAAGCTGTTTCAAGAGGAGCCAGAAGCTAACCGTGGCTAAAAAAATCAGCGCATTATCGTTGTTTATGGTGCTGGAAATGTAGAGAAATTGGGGCCAAAAGACCAAAATGCTTAAGGCTAATAAGACTTGAAAGGGTTTGTCCGGCCAGAGCAAGCGAAAAATAGCATTGCTGGTGATGACCGTTCCTAGACCCAAGACAATCGATATGAGGCGGATAAGATGGACACTTAAGGCAGTTTCACTGCCGGTAAAAGGGAAGTTTTCGGCGCGGGCGTGTAAATAGAGGTTCTTATTATCGTTGCCGGGTAAATAAACGAGCCAGCCATAAAACGGATTTTTACTGGCATCGATTTGGGCGAAATCGTTATCTTTTAAGAGCGAATCCAGAGGGGCGGCCAGCAGATAATAAAGCGGCGCTTGATGGAATTCCCCGCGTGGTTGGCCGTGTAAATTGGGGAGTATGCCTTGAGTGGCGATGCTGCGGATGTAGCGGTAATGCTCAATCTCATCAGGGCCTTCGAAGATGGGGCCGAGGCTGAAAAACAGGGCGAGAATGAGATACGCGCCATATAAAAAGAGAGTGAGTCGATGTTTGCGCCGTAAGCTCAAGTCTAACCTTATAGCTGTGTTTCCAATTTGCTGCGACTTGAGATTCTAGCAGACTCAGGACGTTTACTAAAGACTGTAGGCGATTAGGTACGCGATGTTGCAGTTATTGGCATAAATTGCATATTTCCCGTAACTACTCAGGTGGTATTTGAGGGAGAATTGCGTAATCAAGGCTAATTCATCTCAACCATCTGAGGGAGACTTCATCGCTCCTAGTTCCAAAATCGATACTCGCATTTTGGAAAATGAGGGAGAAAAGGGTACCTGAGTAGTTACTATTTCCCGCCGAAATGGCAGGCGGAATTGAGGGAGTGTGCCGCTGAATTGGCATTTATGCATGGCGGCTGGTTTGGCTGATGCCGCCGAGTGCAGCGGATGGCTCGCGTGTATCCGCCGCCTGCCATTTGGGGTGTCGTTGCAGCGATTGTGAGGGAGAAATCCGCCGAAAATGCAATAGAACCGCCAAGACGCCAAGAACGCAGAGAAAAGATTAATGCATTTTCACCACAGAGACACAGAGGAAGCAGCAAAATGGTAGGACAGCATTAAGTGGTGGAAGGCGAGTTTGACTGTACTTACCCCACCCCAAACCCCTCCCCAAAACACAGGGAGGGGCTTTAAATGCCGGACGAAGCGTGCTTCGTGCCTACAGAAAAGCGTGTTTTTATAATCCGATTACGGGAGATAGGTTCCACCGTTTAGTGTAGTGCTACGGCAGCAAAATCATAAACAGAATTATAGCACAAAATTTCTTATTTGAGCGTTCGAATATGCAAACTTTGAGCTGATAGCAGTCGTTTTGGGCAAAAATAAAGAGCACTGTGAATATGCACAGTGCCCTTTATTGGAGGAGGAAAGTTTCTAGTCCAAAGGTGAGATGTTAGCTCCTCGTTGAAACTAACATCTCGATCAAAACCATTAGGAAGCGGCGGTTGCTTCGGGGGTCATCTCAGCCATTTTGGCATCCGGGCACGCGTAGGTGTTGCAAACATCCTGCGCGTTGGAGGGATCAATTGACGAGAATGGCAGTTCGACCCACAGCGGCGGAACAACAGCTTGAGTCAAGATGGCCTTGGCCCACGCAATAGCCTGTGCGCCACCGGTCGGGTAAACGAAGGTCACACCGATACGGCCTTGCATGACGGATTCGATACCACCATCAGCGGTAGGCAGACCGTCGATACCAACGAACAGAATCTTGGAGAGGTCGCGGCCAGCCGACTGCGCGGCGAGATATGCACCTTCGGCCATCGGGTCGTTATGACCGAAAATGACGTTGACGTTCTCATTGGCGCTTAGCATAGCATCAGCAGCGGGAACAGCCTTCTCGCGCAGCCAATCGGCGTTCTGGCTGGCGATAATCTTGACATCAGGGTTATCGGCAATACCAGCACGGAAGCCATCACCACGATCTTTGGCTGGTGGTGCGCCTTCGAGACCGCGCAGTTCGACGACGTTACAGGGTGATAATCCCTTGTCCTTGCACCACTTGGCGACATACTGCCCTGCCGACGTACCGATGGAGACATTGTTGGCACCAATGAACATCGAGTAGTCGGTGTTGGTGATATTACGGTCAAGAACGATGACTGGAATACACGCGTTCCAGACCTTGTTGATTTCATCGGTCAGAGGTGCCGCTTCGTTGGGCGAGACGACCAGCAGATCAACACCCTGTGTGAGGAAGTTTTCAATATCGCTCACCTGCTTAGCGTTGTCCTGAGCAGCGTCGGCGAATACAATATCGTAGCCTTCAGCTTTGGCTGCGGCTTCTAACTGCTGGTTCATAGCAGTACGCCAAGGCTCAGCTTTGTTGGCCTGTGACATGGCGATGGTGTAGTGATCCTTCGGCTTGGGCGGTGGACAGCTCTCTGGTAAAGCACTGGCACGCGCGGGCAGAATGACCTTGCCATCGACCATGTCACTCGTATAGGTTGTCCAACCGGCGGCGGCTGGTTCGCTGGTGGGTTCAGCGGTGGCATCCTGTGCCAAGGCACGATGCATACTGGGTGCAAAGGCGAGCAAGCCCAAGGCAAAGGCCGGGACTGCCGCAACCGTCAAGAACTTCACAAATCTATTTCGCATCTTCGTAACTCTCCTTCATGAAAAACGTCCGTTTATATGTGCTGGCGTGCCAAGCCGCGTGTGCGTAAACCTCCTGTGCAGCGCTGACCAAACTAGCCTTCGGATTCTTCGGGACGCAGTTGTTGTAGCGCTACTGCTGCGATAACGAGCAAACCTTTGATAACCAACTGAACATTACTGCTCACGTTATTGAGCCCCATAATGTTGTCGAGAATTTGAAGGATTAAAGCACCGCCGATGCTGCCCCAAATCGTGCCTTTGCCACCCATCAAACTGGTGCCGCCGATGACGACTGCGGCGATAGCATTCAACTCATAGCCGACCGATTCATTGGGGCTGCCTTGATTGAGGCGTGAGGCATGGAGCATCCCGGCGATGGCGGCGAACATGCCGCATAACATAAAAACGAATACACGCAATCGACTGACGTTGATACCGGAGAGACGGGCAGCAGTCGGGTTGCCACCGGCAGCATAGACATGACGGCCAAAGGCAGTGAAATTCAGGGCCAAGCCAACCAAGAGCGCACTAATAATCATTACGATAGCAGGAACGGGAATACCCGTGCCAGCGAAAGGTTGACCGAGCGCTTTGAACAGCGGATTACCAAGATTGGGGCCGTAAGCGAGCGGGATGGAATTGTCGGCGGAAATGACATGTGCCAAGCCACGCGCAATACTGAGCATGGCTAGAGTGGTAATAAAGGACTGCACCTTAAAGCGCTCGGAGGCCCAGCCGTTGATGAAGCCGATGAATAAGCCGATGATGAGCATCAGCAAGATGATGGCGATGGCCGACCAATGGCCGATAGTAATAGCGCCGATGATGGGCAGCGTTACCACATTATCTTGCATGAGCAGGACACCGGCAGCGCAGCCCACCAGCGCCATGACCGAACCGACTGAAAGATCAATACCTGCCACCAAAATCACCAGTGTCATGCCAACAGCCAGCACCCCGGTTTCGGAGGCATAGAGGATGATGTTCAATAAGTTGTTGGGCTTCAAAAATAGGTTGGCATCATTGCGAACCGGAGAAATAAATACTGCCAGTAAAACAACAATAATTAGCCCGAAATAACTTTGAAATCGGAATATTAAGTTGACAATCTCGCGTCGACGGTTAGGACGTGCCACCGCCGCATCAGTCGTAGCATTCATTGCGTGTTACAATCTCCTTGTGAGGCGGCTTCTAACTGGCTATAGGCGCAGTCGAAGGACTTTGTAAAAAGCGTGTAGCCGCATCCAGTATTTTTTCCTGTGTGGCTTCGGCGCGTGTAAATTCGGCGGTTAAGCGGCCTTCGCACAGCACCAAAATCCGATCACAGACGGCGAGTAATTCGGGCATTTCGGACGAAGCCATAACAAAAGCCGTGCCCTGCTGGGCGAGTTGATCGACTAGCTGATAAATTTGGGACTTCGCGCCAACATCAATGCCGCGTGTGGGTTCGTCTAAAAGTAAGATGTCCGGTTTCGTCAGCAAGAATTTACCAATAACCACCTTTTGTTGATTGCCGCCGCTGAGATTGGCAACCAGTGTTTCCATGTTGGGTGTGCGGATGTTGAGATTCTTAATTTGATCATCAACGGCTTTGCGTTCGCTGCCACGATTGACGATGCGAAAGGCGCGGGTAAATAAGCGGAGGGCGGCCAAGGTCAGATTGACGCGCACCGGAAGTCCGCCGATGAGACTCTTGCCTTTGCGATCTTCAGTGACATAACCAATGCCCTGCCGAATAGCATCGGCTGGTTCATGAATAATGAGCGGCTTGCCGTTGAGAATGACATCACCACTGCGCTGCTTGAGCGGATGTACACCGAAGATGGTTTCAAGGGTTTCGGTGCGCCCTGCCCCCATCAAACCCGCTAAGCCCAGGACCTCGCCGCGCCGCAGGTCAAACGAGATGTCGTGCAGCGTGCGGATGCCCGGGCGATTAAGATTCAAATGCTGGACTTGGAGGACGGTATCCTGCTGACCCGTAGGCTGACGTTCAAAGGCTTCATTGATGCTTCGACCAACCATATATTTGATCAACTGCGGACGTGTGACTTCAGCGGCGGGCAGCGAGGCAACGGTTTTGCCATCGCGCAAGATGGTGATACGGTCGGCGATGGAGAAAATCTCATCCATACGGTGGGAGATATAAATAATGGCTACACCAGTGGCCTTGAGGCCCATGATGACCGAAAAGAGGCGTTTGGTTTCGGATTCGGTGAGGGCGGATGTGGGTTCATCCATGACGAGAATACGGGCGTTGAGGCTAAGGGCTTTGGCGATTTCGACCAGTTGACGTTCGCCAATTCGGAGCTGGCGCAGCGGTCGACGTGGATCAATATTGACGCTCAGGCGCTGCAAGAGTGCCGACGATTCCTGCTGCATCTTGCGGCTGTCTAAGGTGCCGAGGCGAGTCTGAAGTTCACGACCTAGAAATATGTTTTCGTAGACACGCAACTCTGGCACAAGGTTGAGTTCCTGATGGATCATGCCGAGGCCGGATTGTTGAGCATCTTTGGTGGAATGTAAATGAATGGGTTGACCTTCGAGCAGAACTTGACCTTCATACTCAGTGTAGATGCCATTCATGATCTTCATGAGAGTGGACTTGCCAGCGCCGTTTTCGCCCATCAGGCAGTGGACTTCGCCCGCATAAACATCAAAGCTCACATCATCCAAGGCCACAACGCCGGGGAAGCGTTTGGTGATGTTTTGCATCTGGAGAATGATGCGCCGTTCGGTTTGAGCCGGAGGTAAAGGATTAATATTCACGGGCAAAACTCATCTAAAAAATAAATTCATTCGGGAGGGCACAAGCCTTGCATCCCTACAAGACAATTTTTGAT
>JACDGI010000121.1:0-8578 GCA_013821665.1 Anaerolineae bacterium | reverse complement strand
ATTTTTGATCTGGAAATAGTTTTCAACATTTAGCATTCATCATACGGAGAAATGAAGTGGTGACCCTCATCCTATAGCACTATCTTTTGGTCATCATGCAGGATGATTTTGTTGATGGTCAGAGAAATGTCTATGTAAAGCGTGATAAACTGTGGGCAAATACGGTTTACAGGTTTTTATTGGACTTTTTAATGCCCTTCGCGCTGCTTAAATAATTCCCGGCGAAGGAAAAATATTTCCGGCTGACGATATTTATTCGATTTGCGGAAGCACGACATCAAACCTGTACACCAGCGAAGCTCTTGAGTATGGCGGAGGCGCACGGTGGCATTAGTTAGAGTCGGTGCGGATTTCCTCGCACGGCGCATCAGTTACCGGATTCTAGGTGGCTATGTCATGCTGCTGGCGGCGATGCTGCTGGTTTTACTGCTGGCGATCAGCCGCCTTGCCAATTACAGTGACAGCGTTACACAGTCGATTACCCATGCTTCACCTCACATCCAACTGGGGAGTACAGTCGCTCAACAGATCGCCACTGTGCGGCTGGCAGTGGCTAAATATTTACGGACACAAGCCCCTGTCGATTACAACGAAGCCACAAACGCCCTGACTTTGTTGGGTACGAATATTGATAATGCGCTGGTCGGCTCGTCTGATTCGGCGCAAATTGATCCACTGCGGCAGGTACAGGACAGTTATGTAACCTACCTCAACGCGTTCCGCAATCTGGTGGCCGTTATTTCGCGGCGTGAGCAGCTTTATATCAGTTTGCTGAGTCTGCAAACGGCTATCGAAACGCGCCTGTATCAAATCCCCAAAATTGCTTTCACCGATACCAAGCCAGACATCGCGGCCATTGAAGCCAGCAATCAGGTGGTCGCACATATTCAACTTGCTAGCAACGAATTCACGGTGCTGCGGTTACAACCGCGCGAGGATTCGGTGATTTGGCTGCATAGCGAACTGCTGCAAATTCAATTGTGGTTCGACATCCTAAGCGCACATGCTGGTTCATTAACTGATGGTGCCAAGGTGCTGTATGCGGAGGTGAGCGAACGGCAAACAGTCTTCCAACAACGAGCCATCGAATTCATGAACCTGTACGAAGGGGATGAACAAGGAGCGCGCGATGGTTTAGAGCAAGGTGGTATCCAACTGGAACACAGCAGCAATGTGGTGCTGAACCAAACGCTCAACGCGCTTAATGGGACGGCGACGACATTGACGGCTGATGCCAGCAGCAGCCAACGGGCGCTCTTGTTGATGCTGGTGGTGGCATCCGTGGCGAGTATTGCGGTGTCGATTGTGCTGACGATCAGCCTGACGCGTCCGCTGCGTGAGCTTTCGCGCGTGGCACAGGCTATCACCGCTGGTGATCTGGCGATCCGCGCGCGTATGAGCGGACGGGATGAGATTGGACAGTTGGCGACAGCTTTTGACCAGATGACCGACAGCTTACAGCGCTCACTGGAAACCGAGCGTGCCGCCAACGAACAAATCCGTGAACAGACGGCGCAGATCGCACGGCAGACGCAAGCTAACGCCGTCATGGAAGAACGGCAGCGTATCGCACGCGAACTGCATGACAGCGTGAAGCAGCAGTTATTCAGTATCAGTTTATCGGCGGGGGCAGCGTTGAATTTGCTGACGACTGATCCCGAAGCCTCGCGCAATTACATGACGCATATCAAACAGGCCGGACGCGAAGCCCAAACCGAGATGAAGAACCTGCTGCAAGAACTCGTCCCTGCCCCACTGCAAGGACACCGACTGGATGAAGCACTCGACCATTATTTGCGATCCTTGTGTGATGTTCACCGACTGCGTCTGACGTGGGTGGCGCGGGGGCACAATACATTATCACCATCGGATGAACATGCCCTCTTCCGTGCAGCACAGGAAGCGATTGCCAACGTTATACGACACAGCGGCGCGAGCAGTTTGCATGTCGAGCTAAGTTTCGGAACCGAGACGACTTTATTGGTGGAAGATGATGGAAACGGTTTTGATCCGGGCGTTATTTCGCCGGGGTCAACCGGATTAGCGATTATGAAGGCACGATTGGAACGTGTGCGCGGCAAAGTGGTGCTGCGGACGACACCGGGTAAAGGGACACGCATCGAAATGGCGATTAATCCTGAGGACATGCGGATAGGAGAATCACTATGACAGATACCGGTCAAGCGGACATTCGAATCCTCATCGTGGACGATCATGGCATGGTGCGCTTCGGCTTGCGCGGTTACTTACAATCGACATCCGGCCTGACTGTGGTGGGTGAAGCAGCGAGCGCAGAAGAGGCTTTAGCGCTGCTGGAAACGCTCGACATCAATGTGGTGTTAATGGACTTGGCACTGCCAGTGATGAGCGGTGCGGAGGCAACCCGGCTTATCCGACAACGTTATCCATCTGTGAAAGTGCTGGTGCTGACGAGTTTCCTTGACGATGACCATATCTTACCGGCGATTCGGGCTGGGGCTGCCGGTTATTTACTGAAGGACGTTGACCCCGACGATCTGGCGAAGGCTATTCAGTCGATCTATCAAGGACAGTCGGTGCTGCATCCACATGTGATGAATTACCTAGCTGAACGGGTCACACATGTAGGCGCACCGGACAACGATCCGTTTGCGGGATTGAGCGCACGCGAATTGGATGTGCTGCGGTTGTTGGCGTGTGGGCTTTCCAACCATGCGATTGCGGCACAGTTGGTTGTCAGCGAGAACACAGTACGAACGCATGTCAGCAATATCCTCGCCAAGTTGGATTTGAAAGATCGTACGCATGCCGCGTTGATGGCGCTGCAAAATCATTTAGTGGCTTTAAGTGAAATACAACCTTATTTATATGACGAATAGAACGCGTTATTTGCTGGTTTGGTGGGCAATATTGAGTTTGTTGGTTGTTGGTCAAGGTCGATTAAAAGGCGCACAAACTGAGCCTATCGAGCCGACAGCTACACCTGTTTGGAAAGCCTATGATTCGAGTCAGGTCAGCGATACGGTGATTGAGGATGCAAACCCGAACGGGCCTATTCCAAGTTCGTGTAAGCCACCGCCCGATAAAAGCCGCTACATTATCGGCATGTCACAAGCCAACCGTGCTGAGCCGTGGCGTGAGGTCATGGATAAGCAAATTGCAGAAGCGGCACAAAGTTATCCACAACTGGCGGTGATTTTCGCTGACGCAAGGCAGGATAACGTCAAACAGGTGGCGGATGTGCAGGACTTCCTGACACAAGGAATCGATTTACTGATTATTTCGCCCAATGAGGCTGATCCGCTGACGGATGTTATTCGCGAGGCGTTCCAGCAGTGCGTTCCGGTGATTGTGCTGGATCGGGCGGTGAACGGCGACCAATTTTCGATGTTTATCGGCGCGAACAATGTGTCGATAGGCAGGTCAGCGGGGCAGTATGTCGCCAAATGGTGCGAAAATCAGCAGCGATCACCCTGCCGCATTATCGAATTACGCGGACTAGAAGGTTCGCCACCGGCTAAAGATCGCGGTGACGGCTTCCGTGAAGGGATCAAAGATCATCCGAATGTGACGATTGTCGCCAGCCAGAATGCCGATTGGCTGCGAGAGTTGGCGCTTGACCGCGCGACCTCGTTATTTGAGCAAAACCCGCAAGTGGATGTGGTGTTTGCCCATAACGATCCGATGGCGGAAGCGGCCATTATCGCGGCACAAAATCGCAAGATGGATGTGAACAATATACTATTCGTGGGGATAGATGGGCTGCCGACAGCCGAAGGGGGGATTGTGTCGGTACTACAAAACCGACTGGGATTGACTTATGTGTATCCAACAGGCGGCAAGCAAGCGATTGATTGGGCAGCGCGGATACTGCTGTACCATACCAACCCGCCGCATAAAATTGAACTTTCGTTTAGTGAGGTAAGAGCCGAGAATGCACAAGCGGTGTGTGATTTATATCACTGCCCTCAGGCCACGGATACGCCCTAAATTGCATTTTTGGGCGTAAAAGGGTTTTTAACTATGACCGAATTCAGTGCGGCTATTCAGAGGGGTTTCAGGCGGGATAATATAAACAGGTGAGCATCAATAGCCGTTTTTAAACGATTGATGCCCAACCATTCACCGGTGTTTCGACATTACTCTTCAGTGCCTGTACCAAACGATCATATTCACAATCAACCGCTTCGGCCAACTCGTGCAACAAATCCGCATGGAGCTCGGAATCCGGCAGCACACCATCCAGAATGGCATCGGCAAGTTCGGTTTCCATATCAAGGGATTGGGCAAAGGCGACACGGCTTATCTCACGCCGTTTGAGGCATTTTTGTAGAAACTGCCCTAAGAGCTTTGGCCCATTGTTGACCTTAACAAAGGTCGGTCTGGTTTGCTGCGCCTTTTCACGTACTGCGTCTAAGACAGCCTTTTTGGTTAATTCGCGATTATTATTCATTGCTGTCTGCCTCCGTGCAAACGACTCTATCTATAAGGTAACGCCGAAAGAAGATTCAAAGCATTAATCATTTAAGCGGTGTCGTAAGTTTTTGCGAACCCGACATATTAACTGCGAAATCGACTGCACTTTCAGATCAGGATAGCGTAAGGCCAGTTCTTCGGGCTTTTCGTCCATCACTAGCCGCCGCAGTACAATTTCCCGATCCCGTGTACTGAGTTCACAGAGCAGCTTATCCAGTTGAGCCAGTTGTTCGTGAACGGCAACTTGGTTCTCGACATCATTCACTGCTAAGCCTTCAGTTTGAAGGAAGTAATCCAAGGCGTTCGGTGACTGGGTTTCGTCAATGGCCTCAAACGAGACATTTTGACGATTCTTGCGCCAGTAATTCCGTACATGGTTGAGGGCAATTACACGAAGCCAGTTGTAAAATTTGCCGTCGCCATCACATTGAAAACCTTGAATTTTTTCGACGGCAGTTAACCATGTTTCTTGCAAAATGTCGTCAGCGAATTCAACCGGAAGATCACGTTTACGCAGGGAATTAGATACATCATAAGTCAATGTAGCGGTGTAATTTTCAAAAATGTGCTCCCACATGCGCGAGTCCATGCGCTTTAGCTTATCAACGATTCGTTTCTCACTCATCAGCACGGGGGTGCGGCCAGACATGTCCAACATGGTACTACACTCCGATACTCAAATAACTAATGTCATCAGCCGCGCATTCATTGACAAAGATCTATCAAAAACCGTTTTTGCTGACAACAAATCCTTCTTGGGACGATAATCATTATAGTTGAAGGATTTACATTTTTCACACTACATTTTTAGCATATGGATTTATCAGGTGCCTCTTACCCCCTGAAATTGGGGGGATATAATGAAATAACTTCCCTTTTTCCCGTGACGACGGATAGTACTCTGGTATTGTTATCTGTTTTCTCTCATATTATGCTTGGCAAATTCAGACTTTGTGAGGTAGTTATGACATTCTGGACAGACAACCGTTTTGTGATTACAGGCGGCGCGGGTTTTCTAGGCTCAGCGGTCGTGCGAACACTTAAAAATAAAGGTGCGGCTGATATTTATGTGCCGCGCAGCAAAGATTATGACTTACGACAGCATGAGGCGACTTTGGCCTTATTGAACGACCATAAACCGGATGTGATTATCCATATGGCAGCGGTCGTGGGCGGAATCGGGGCTAATCGAGCGCGGCCAGCCGAATTCTTTTATGACAATTTGATGATGGGATCACAACTGCTCCATGAATCGTGGCGGGCGGGTGTCAAGAAATTCGTGAGCATAGGTACGGTATGTGCTTATCCGAAGTTCACGCCTATCCCCTTCCATGAGGAATCGTTGTGGGATGGTTATCCCGAAGAAACGAATGCGCCGTATGGATTAGCCAAGAAAATGCTGCTGGTTCAGGGGCAATCTTACCGGCAGCAGTACGGATTCGAGTCGGTTTATTTGCTACCAACTAATCTGTATGGGCCGGGGGATAACTTTGATCTGGAAACCTCACATGTGATTCCGGCGTTGATCCGTAAATGCCTTGAGGCCAAAACACGCGGCGACAAACAGATGATTGCATGGGGAACAGGTTCGCCAACGCGCGAGTTCCTGTATGTGGATGATGCGGCAGAAGGTATAGCGCTGGCTGCCGAACGGTTTAATAAGGCTGATCCGATTAACTTGGGATCGGGAATGGAAATCAGCATCAAACAACTGACAGAATTGATCGCCGAAATGACCGGCTTTACGGGGGAAATTGTGTGGGATGCGAGCAAGCCAGATGGTCAGCCACGCCGCGCACTCGATACCAGCCGTGCCACCCAAGAATTTGGTTTTACGGCCAGCACACAGTTCCGCGACGGAATTCAACGGACGGTTGAGTGGTATTTAGCGACTCTGGGTGAGCAAGTCGCCTGAGATGGCTACGGTTTATGTGGGGATCGTCAGCTACAACAGCCTCAATGATTTGACGGGGTGCTTTGACGCGCTGGCAAAGCAATCTTATGCTGACGTAAAAGTGACTGTATTGGATAATGCTTCAGTGGATGAGTCGGTGGCGTGGGTACGGGAACATGCGCCGGATTGCAGCCTCATTATTAACCGGGAAAATGTGGGTTTTGGGCGGGCGCATAACCAGATTGTCAAGGCAAGCGGGCTGCAATCCGGCGACTTTTATATGACGCTCAATCCAGACGCAACTTTGATGCCGGAATATATCGGGCAACTGGTCAAGGCGATGACTGAAACCGGCGCGGGTTGGGCGGGTGGTAAGATCCTGATGAAGGACGAGAACAACCAACCAAACGGGCTGCTATACAGCGCGGGGCAAGGCATCCGGCGGGATGGTTATGTGGTGAACGTCGGTGAAAACATGGCGGACGCGGTGATTTTCAACCAAGAGCGCGAGGTGTTCGCGGTTACGGGCGCGGCTCTGATGATGCGGCAAGAGACCATCCGAGCGATTGCGGCAGACGGCGAACTTTTCGACGAGCAGATGTTTTTATACAGCGAAGATATGGACGCGGGTTGGCGGGCGCGGTTGCAAGGCTGGCAGTGCTGGTATGTGCCAACGGCTGTGGCTTATCATCGCGGCGGGAAGTTAGACGCTAAACGGCGCGGGCAAGCGTTGGGCAACACCTATCTTTCGGTGTTGAAGAATGCTTATCCTGTTGATCTGATCACCTATAATCTGCCGTTGATAGTGGTTAATTTGGTGCTGCGACTGATCCTTTCGCCGTCGGTGGGATGGGCGTTGGTACGGCAGATGTGGCGACATAGTAGTACAGCATTGGGCAAGCGAAAACCCGCGAAAATCAGCCGTGACGAAATGCTGAAATGGTTCCAGTGGACGAGCGAGCAACCGACCACACAAGCAACCGGCATGAACGAACGAATACAACGATATTTGAGTAAGAATAAGCGGGAAGCCGCGCTGAGGAGCTGATCATGAGTGCGGCTGAACCACTGGTTTCGATTATCACGCCTTCTTATAACCATGCTGCTTATATTGAGCAGACGATTAAGAGTATCCGTGAGCAGGATTATCCAAATATCGAACATATCGTGATTGATGGTGGCTCGACGGATAACACGGTCGAGATTCTCAAAAAGTATGAGGATCGGCTGACGTGGGTATCCGAGAAAGACAAAGGCCAGACCAACGCGATCAACAAGGGATTCCGTAAGGCTACGGGCGATATTATGGGGTGGCTGAATTCGGATGACGTTTATATGCCGGGGGCGGTACAGGCGGTGGTTGAGCATTTCCAACAGCATCCAGAAGACAAGTTTGTGTATGGGGATGTGCTGGCAGTCGATGAGCATGAGCAATCTTATGGGATACGGTCGCATGTGCGTCAAGGCGACCAAAAGGAACTGGTCAATGGGGTGAATTTTATCGTGCAACCGGCGACTTTTTGGCGGCGTGAAGTGTGGGAAACGTTGGGCGAACTGGATGAGTCCCTGCATTACGTGATGGACTATGAGTACTGGATGCGGGTGGCAGGACATTACAATATCCGGCACATTCCAGTGGTGATCGCTAAAGAGCGGATGTATCCGGCGGCCAAGACGTTTAGCGGTGCGGTGACACGTATGGAGGAGATGGAAGCGGTCGCAAAGCGTTATGGTGGTACAGGCATCCCTTATAACTATCGGGCGGAAGCGGCGGCTAACTATGCGGTGCGTGGGTTCAAGAAGCTGGGTAGTGGGCATTGGTCAGACGCGAAATCGGACTTGGGACGGGTTGGAAGTATCCGGCCTCCCCTGCTGACCTTTTTGCGGTACTTTGGGGCGATGGCGCTGCTGGGGCCGGAGTCGATTTCGGGATTGTGGCTGAAGAAGAACCGTCGAGAACAAAAGGCAAAAACATAAAGACGATTTAACCGCAGAGACGCAGAGAAAAGGCAGAGAGCGATTTAACACAAAGACACAATGGCTCAAAGGCACAGAAATTAGTGTTACGGATTATTACGTTTATTGCGCAATATGCGGAACATGCGTAACTACTCAGGTGGTATTTGAGGGAGAATTGCGTAATCAAGGCTAATTCATCTCAACCATCTGAGGGAGACTTCATCGCTCCTAGTTCCAAAATCGATACTCGCATTTTGGAAAATGAGGGAG
>JACDGI010000120.1 GCA_013821665.1 Anaerolineae bacterium | reverse complement strand
ACCATCACCAATTCGTCGTATGGCACGACCACTGGCAGCGATACTTTGAAAGGCAATCTCGTCTGGGGCTATTATGCGGTTGAGCTTTTGCTGGCTGGATTAGTCGCAGCCTTTATCGCAGGGGCGGCCGCTGGACAACCGTTTGATGAGGATGCAAACGAGTGGTATGGGCCGCCGGTGTATTTTGCCACGGCTGGCAAGATGTTCCGCAAAGATTTGTTGAACGCACTTAAAGTCGGCGACTTTCAACAGGCAGGGGCTTTATTGACGCAGCAGGACATCAAATATCCGCGCATCAATATGAATATCCGGCGCAGCAAAAGCAGCACTTCGCAGGATGTTTTCGTGCAGTTGACCTATAACACACGGCGCAACCGTCCCAATGCCCTCAAAAAAGGGGTGATTACAGCCAGTGATTTCGAGAGTCTCAAGCGTGGGATGACTCAAGCGGCCAGCGCTCCATCACCGACTAAATAACGCCTAATCGTAGGGGCGCAACATGTTGCGCCCTCTCCCCTCGTTAATCGTTGGCATCACTTTCGCTAAGAATCAAGCTCATGGTAGGCGCATCAATGTTGCCGCCAGAGATAATCACACCCACTTTGCCAGTCGCTTTGACCGCGCCGCTGAGTAGAGCTGCTAATCCTAAAACACCTGATGGTTCCATCACCAGCTTGAGGCGGAAGAAAGCGAATCGCACAGCCGCTTTGATGGCCTGTTCGCTGACGGTAGCGAAATCATCCACGTTATCGAGGATCAACGGGAAAGTAATATCACCCAGCGATACCGTGCGCGTGCCATCGGCGATGGTATGGGGATAAGGAATGGTCGTCAGCTTTTTGCTGCGAAAAGATTCGGTGGCATCTGCCGCGATTTCGGGTTCGATACCGATCACTTTGCACTTGGGCGAGGCTCCACGCGCGGCAATCGCACAGCCACTCAATAAGCCACCGCCGCCCACGCACACCAGCAGCGTATCCAGTTCGCCTACATCCTGAATCAGTTCCAGCGCTGACGTGCCTTGTCCGGCGATCACATGCGGATGGTCAAAGGGCGGGATGATGGTGTAACCGTATTTCTTGGCTAAATCTTCAGCCAGTACTTTGCGGTCAGCCTCGCTGGGGTTATACTGGACGACTTCCGCACCATAACCTTTGGTCGCCTCGCGTTTGATAATCGGGGCGTTATCTGGCATGACGACCACCGTTTTGACACCCAATAATTTGCCGGAAAGGGCGATGGCTTGGGCGTGGTTGCCGGACGAAAAGGTGATGACTCCCCGCGCTTTTTCGGCATCACTCAAGCGGCTCATGGCGTTGTATGCACCGCGAAATTTGAACGCACCCATCCGCTGTAAGTTCTCACACTTCAAAAAGACGTTCGCGCCGACCCGTTCATCTAATGTGTGTGAGGTGATGACGGGTGTGCGATGGGCGACCGGTGCGATTTGGGCAGCAGCGGATACAACATCTGCATAGGTGACGAGGCTCATGAGCAGGTTCCTTAATCACAAGTGGTCAATAAACAGGTGAGAGCATACCGTTGATTGCGGCACTTTATCAACCATTGGACTTAAAAATAGATTAGGACACAATCTGTCCTAATCTAGCTTTATAGTAAATATAGACAGCTATTTCAACCCACTGTAAAGGAAAAATCTCAATGGATATAAAACCCTTTCGCATCAACATTCCGCAAGCAGCACTCGATGATTTGCACTATCGCCTAGCCCACACCCAATGGCCGGATCAACTGCCCGGTGACGGTTGGACTCGCGGCGTGCCACTGAACTATCTGCAATCCTTGGCTGAATATTGGCGCTCAGGCTTTGATTGGCGCAAGCAAGAGGCGGCCTTGAACGCTTTCCCGCAGTTCATGACCGAAATTGACGGTCAGCCGATTCATTTCGTTCACGTTCGCTCGGTAGAACCGGATGCCAAACCGCTGCTTTTGCTGCATGGCTATCCGAGTTCGATTGTCGAGTTTATGCAGATTATCGAACCACTGACCAACCCACGCGCTCATGGTGGTGATCCGAAAGATGCGTTTCATGTGGTTGCGCCATCGCTGCCGGGTTTTGGGTTCTCGATACCAGTGAAGGAAGCCGGATGGGATTTGAGCCGCAGTAGCCAAGCCTTTGCCCAATTGATGAAGGGCTTAGGCTATGACCGATATTACGCACACGGCGGCGATATTGGTTCGGGCATCGTCGGGATGCTTGGCAGGGTTGATGGTGATCATATGTGTGGTGGTCATGTCGTTACCGAGCCGACTTCGCTCGCTTTGCTGGGTGGGCCAATTGCTGATCCCGACACGAATGCGAATCTCTCGGATGGTGAAAAGGCACGGATGCGCTATTTGCGCGAGTTGCAGACCGAAGGCAAGGGCTATCTACAAATTCAGTCAACTAAGCCGCAAACGCTGGCTTATGCCTTAGCCGATTCGCCCGTGGGACAACTCGCATGGATCGTCGAAAAGTTCCAAGCATGGACGAATGTCGCGGCTGATTTGCCGGAGCAAGCGGTAGACCGTGACCAACTGCTGACCAATATTAGTCTGTATTGGTTTAACCGTATCGGTGCGACGGCTGCCAATTTCATCTATGAAGCCTTCCACTCCAGCGCACCGTGGGCGGCGGCTTCTAGTGCGCCGATGGGTTATGCGGCCTTCAATATCAAAAATGTGGAGAAGGCCATGCGCGATATGGTTGATCCCCAACGAAAGCTTACTCATTGGTCGGATTTTGTGGAAGGCGGCCACTTTCCGGCGATGGAAGTACCGGATTTGCTGGTCGATGACATTCGCGATTTCTTCCGTGCAGTGTCCTAAACGGAACGTTAATGGGGATGGGGCAAAGTAGATTTGCCTCATCATCATTTATTCCTATAATAAGCGAGGTGTCTCTCGATAACCGCATAAAATAAACGGGTACTATGAGCCGACTCGTAATCATGCTTTTTCTCGCTATTTTCGGTGTGTCGTTGCAAGCGGCTGCCCCGACGACCACTTTTGCCTATTTGACCTCATCGCTTTCCTACGAAGTGCAGCTTCATCAGGTAGACCCGCTGAACCCCGATGCTGTGATCGCGCCCATCTCGATTGCGCTGCCTGCCAAGCATGATCTATCTCAAGCGGCTTTTAGTCCTGATGGTAAGCGTATCGCCATGTGGTTGAGGAGCGAGGAATACTTTGAGCTTTATCTCTATCAACTTGGTACAAGTGCGCTGGATAAGATGGGACAGTTCCCTGTCTGGGATCCTTCAGGCGACTTTTTTGATTCGCGCTCAATTGCTCTGAACTGGTCGCCTGACAGCCGCTACGTAGCCTTTAATAGTTATGATGGCACAGCAATCAATACCTATCTGCTCAATGTCGGCGATCTTGGTTTAGTGACCGCCATTACCGGAATAGCATATAATTCTTTAACTGGCGGTTTTCCCCTAGCGCTCGCTTGGAGTGGTGACAGTACGCGTTTAGCCTTAGTCGAAGATGAATGCCATAATGTCGATATTGGCCTGTTGTGTTCCAATGCCATTCACGCCATCACCATTCCTGATTTCAAGCCCATTGTACAGATTAAAACAGAAGGCACTATATGTCATCTCCAATGGTCGCCGGATAATCGCTACATTAGTTTTGAACGTGAATGTGACTTAAACATGATCTTTTATTACTCTGATGTTTACCTTTTAAGTGTGGCTCAAGGCTCAATCCAGCGTTTGACGCATTTGAGTACGCCATCGGACGATAGTTTTTCGTGGGATAACACCTACGCGACCGCGAGAAGTTCAATCTGGTACGATGCCAATACGTTGCTGCTGGGTACGGCCACTGCTAAGCGTGCTCCCGTTCAGACAATGCCTGTCGCTGAAACAGCCATCTATCATCCTAAGACGGGTCGTGCTGCCAAGTTGGGGGATGATGTCGCAGTAGGTTGGGTTCGTAATCCGATTTCCGGCGAGTTCGCTTACGCCGCAGCCCCGGTAACAGGTATCGACGGATTAGGCTTTAGCTCTGGTGCTGGTTTTATTCGGATTGCGACCTTCGACGGCGAGCAGTTGTCCGTCGTCGCCCAAATGAGTCAGCCTGATCTTTTCCGCTATGATTTGAAGTGGTCGTTCGACGGACGGTTTGTATCTTTTTCAAACATTGCCTCACAGGGCTATACCTATTCCTTCCTCGATAAATCTACCGGCGAGGTAACCCATTTTGATACCTCACTACAATCAGATTTCGGTTCCGGTTGGATAGAAAAATCACCTTAGAAGTCGTTATAATAGGATAAGCATCGTTCGCAAAAGTTCACAACACCTGGTCCTATGGCACTTTTCTATAAGCCTTCTCCCCCAATCAATCAGTACATCTATGGTTTTTACTACCTTGATGGCCTGATGCCCTATCCGCGCGAAAAGATCATGCCGGATGCGTGGCTTGACCTCAAGATCAATCTCGGTGATGCTGTTCATGCCTATAAGGCGGATCAATCCGAACCGATTGCTATCTGCTCGGATAGTTGGTGGGTAGGGTTATGGGATACCTATCACATTGTCGATTGGCCGCAGGACATCCAATGTTTCGGCATATCCTTTAAACCGGGTGGGGCCTACCCTTTTTTGGGGATTCCACTGGCCGAACTGCAAAACCATGTTGGATCATTAGATGCCATCTGGGGTAATTTTGCTGCTGAAATTCGTGAACGGCTGTACGATGCGCCCACTATTCAGGCTCGATTTGCACTGCTTGAACAGATCTTACTTTCTCGCCTATGCGAGGCATCTCATGGACTCCATTCGGTGCAGTATGCCCTTGCCCAAATCGCCCGACATCATGGGACACTCTCTATCAAGGCCTTGAGTGATGAGATGGGCATCAGCCAGAATCATCTGGGCACCCAGTTCAAGCGATTGGTGGGTGGTACTCCCAAAGATTTAGCACGGCTCTACCGCTTCAAACATGTCCTCAAAAATATTGATCTGGCCCAGCCCGTCGATTGGACGCAGGTGGCGCACCAATCGCTATATTACGATCAATCACACTTCAACAAAGATTTTATGGCCTTTACCGGTCATACCCCCGGTGATTACCTGCGCTTGCGCCGTCAGGTTCACGACCAGAATCCACAGCACGCCCTCTATCTACGTGCACTGCCAACTGATTGAATTTTTACAATTAATCTGCCCGCCAATTGCATACGCTGTAGATGTTGAAACCTAAGAACGATTTTTTCAGGAGAAACTCTCATGCGTTTTGGACGATCTGCATGGCAGGGCATAACGACCTTATCAGGCTTGATGCTGCTGAGCTTGACCTTAGTATCGCATTCAGTGTCGGCACAAACCCCCGAATGGACGGCTGAGCCAACGACCGGTTGGGCGGCTGAAGCGACACCGGCAGTAGCCGCCGCTGCTCCGCAATTGAAACTGGTGTGGCAAACCAAGTTTTCCGGCGAAACCGCCTTGTTTTCCCCCGGCGATGTTGCGATAGACTCGTTGGGCAATTCATATGTTAGTACGCAAAGTGGGAACTCGGTCATCAAATTTGATAAAGACGGCAAGTTCGTCATGAAATGGGGCGACAGTGGCAAAGACGAGGGGAAATTCAACCTTTCATTCGGTGTGACTGTTGATGCCAACGACAATGTCTTCATCACTGATTTTTATAACCACCGCATTCAGAAGTTTGACAGCGACGGCAAATTTTTGATGGAATGGAAGAACGAAAAATCCACCAGTCCCGCTTTTATTGGCATCGATGCCAAAGGCAATATCTACGTCGATGAGTTCCCACCGCATGACGACCACTACATCCAGAAATTCGACAGCGGCGGCACACTGCTCAGCGAATGGAGTGGCGACAGTGGGAAATTTGGCGGGCGTATTGAGGACATCGCCGTTGATCAAGCGGGTAATGTTTTTGTTGCTGATCCCTTTACCAACAAAATCAAGAAGATGGATACGGCTGGCAAGTTGGTGGCTGCCTTTGGTGGTGATGCCAGCAACAATGGTAATGGCCTTTTCTATAGTCCCTTTGGTGTGGCCGTCGATGGCAAGGGATTTGTCTACACACTCGACCGTAACTTCCTGCAAAAGCTGGATGCGGATGGCAAGTTCGTGGCGCAGTGGTCAACCGCTGGTGGCGATCTGGATAAAGCGTCCAACGTGACTGCTGACAGCGAAGGCAATATCTATGTCTTTGCCAAGTCGGATGTCACCACAGCCGATGGCACGAAGGTCAATGTTTTCCTGCTGAAGAAGTTCAGCCAATCGGATAGCGGTTGGTAACTTCTTAGTCGTCTAATTCTCACACCCATAAAAGCCCGCCACTGTGCGGGCTTTAATTTGAAGTAATCAGGCGTTGATTAGCCTCTGTTTCCCCTACGTGGCTCGTTTCTTTTTCCGCTAGCGTTACACTCAGCTAATAAAACTCTGATACAGTCGTGAAGAAACGCTAACTGCCATGAAATTTAGAATGTACTTCACCATCATCATTTGGCTGGTGAGTGTTGGCGTTATCCGAAGTCCATCGCTAGCACAGTCTAGCAATGCTGCAACTACAGACATGGTCTGGAGTGCCGATTATACGTTCTTAGCCACCACACAGTTGGATGGCAAAGTCATCATTAGAAATACATCTGGCGAAATTGTAAAAACGCTGACAAGTAAAAATGAGTTATATACAGTAAGTTGGAGCCCCGATGGGAAATTCTTGGCAACTGGAGGAAATAGCGCAGATATAAATATTTGGGATGTGTCACAAGAGAAAATTGTTCAAACAATTCAGGCCTTCAGCGAAGGCGTTTATGTCCTAGCTTGGCAACCCACTGCCGAATTGTTGTTAGCGTCCGGTTTCGACACCTTTCGTGCATGGAATACAACCACTTGGGAACCTGCTACTGATAGCTTATCAGTAACTTTGACCGATATGAAGTGGGATCATGATGGTACAAAATTCGCATTTTCAGGTGGAACTGTAGGTCTTGCCACTATTCAAAGTGGTAAGGTAACAGTTACACCTTTCGATAGAAGTATCGTTACAACAGCCAATTTGAGCATTGACTGGAGTAGTAACGATACTCAGATTATTACTAGTGGCGGTAGCGAAGGTACAGTGCATCTATGGGACGCTACTACTGGCAAACAAATCAAAGTCTTATTGCAAACTGATGCAACAATACAAAACGCGACTTTTACTAATTCGACGGATACTATAGTGTCGGCTGTTTCCGATAAAGGGACTCTTTACACGATAGATTTGAATACTAAACAGATTCAACAAACCGATTATCCGGGTACTAATTTGTTGAGCGTTGCTTGGAATCCAGTTGAGGATCTACTCGCTTTAGGTGGAACAAGTCAGAAAGACTCTGTTATCACAGCGAATTCTACCAAAATACTATCCGGCAGTGGCGTGTTTGAGATCATACCGTTGAGCCAAAAGTAGATTGAATACCGAGTGCTTACCTGCTTTGACTGACATGCAAATCCCACCTAGTTGCAAAGAGGAGCCAATGCGCTGATGGCTAAGCCATAATAACCGAAAGGACTTTATCCGAACCGTCGGTTTGCCCATACCCGCGCGTTGAGGACATCGGACACCGTTTTCGTGCCGTTTTCGACCAGAATCAGGTCGAACAGCACATTCGGATACTGCTTCTGGATCACTTCACGCATACTGTCGGCCAGATCCGGCGGAGCCAGCACCGTCGCGGCGAGGCTGCGATCATAGGGGATGTCTTTGATGAAGTCCCAAACGGTGGTCACGATGGGATGGAAGGTGTTCCAATACGAACGTCCGCCTTCCATAAACCATTCCGGTTCGAAACCCGGTGCCAGCACGATCATATGGAAGGTCGGTTCGCCGCGAATCGGCCCCGGCCCGCGCCCCACATAACCGTTATAGTTGCCCGGTTCGCCCGACGAAAGCGCCGGAACGGTTCGCCTTAACTGCGGCACTTGTTCCAAGCGCGTTAACACGCCCGCGTGGTTATCGTAGTAATCGTTCTCTTTCCACATGGCGATGCCGAAGTGCCACGGTGGCGCTTGCGTAGCAATCCAGTTGAACATGGCGACGGTGGCCTCGCCCATCGAGTCTTTATCGTAAGGCGGATAACGTTTATCCGGCTGTTGCGGTCCTTCCCACGGATACGGATACACACCGCCTTCAGTCCCGAACACTGGTACGACACCCGAATCAAACCACTGTGACAGGCGATAATGGAAGGCCAAACCGACTGCCGTAATGCCGTTTGGATCGCCATAAGGGGTCAGCGCTGTACCGCCAAACACCGTGCGTCCGGGGTCGGTGGTTTGGCAGATCGGGTCGTAAGGATATTCGAAGTGCCAACCGCCTTCGGTGCCATTTTGTTGGCGTGGCAGACGTGGAATGTAGGGTTGCCCCGGCACTTCCTGATAAAAATGGTTGAGGGTATAAGGATGAGTCGCCAGCCATAAACCGTTGTTGATGATGGTTTTAAAACGGTCGCGTTGATGATCGCGTAAATAACTCAGCATCGCGTCCAGCCACGGGATGGTGCCCTGATCGGGGCCTTGTGCTTCCGCCAGCGCGGGGAACGCGGGATAGCAGCCCATATTGATGATCGTCTCAGCGAAAATCAGCCAATTTTCCATAATCGGGCCGATGATTTGCGCGACGTTGCCGGGGTTAAATACCAGATTGCCCGACGGCCACTCATTAATGAGGTTGGGTTCGTTATAAAACTCGAACCATTTGACACCGGCGCTGGCGTAAGACTTCCAATCATTGATGAGCGTCGGATCGACCGGCATGGCACCGGGGGAAGCCCGAAAGATGCGGATGACCGGCGTGACATTATTGGTGAGTAAGGTTTGGCAATCGCCGACGAATTCCGCGCCGTTGGCTGCCATCTTATACCAGCCAAGTTGTAAACGCTTGACGCGATCCATCGTTGGCCCTTTATAGACAAACGAGTTGTGCATGCCGCGTGGGTTCAGTGACCACTGGTATTCATTCAGAAGCAATCGTACACCTCACTGGAATGGCTCCGAAAATCTCTGTGTCTCTGTGGTTCAATTGCATTTGTATTGACTGACGACTATTAACTAGCCGCCCGTGATCGGCCCCGGAGTCGGATAGACAGGTTGGCCGGGAGGTTCCACTGGCAGTGTGGGCGCTGCGGTCGGCTCGACCATATTCGGTGTCGGCGTTTGGGTGATGAAACCGCCCGGTGCGCGTGTCGGCGGGATGACCGCATTGCCAATCAATGAACCCGGTGTCGGGCTAATCGGGACGGCTGGCGTGGGCGTGGGTTTGAGCGGCACACCAAATGGTTGGGTGGTTTCGGCACGCTGGTTGAGGGCAGTGCGCGTTTGCTCAAATGCGTCGTAGACCACACCGTCCAATAAGGCATCCGGCACATTTTGCGCCAGAAAGACACCCCATTGTGTGGCCGTATCACGTCGCGCTACCATCGTCACGATGATGCTGTAGCCTTTAGGGATGAGGCGTACCAATTCCAAATCGGTCACGACAATCGGACGGAAGCGCGACCAATATTCGCGTGCAGCATCAAATAACCATTCCGCGCCGAGGTTGGGAGCGATGAGTAAAAAGTGATAGTCGGGTTGGGTGTCTGGTGATGGTGGCATGTCGCCCATAATACCATAGGTTGCGTTGGAGTCGGTAGTTAAGAGTAGCTTAGTCGTCGGTCAATAGTTTATCCAGCGAAGCTCTCAGGTTTATTGACACTCAAACCCAAGTTCATTACTATCCGCGACATATGGTGATCAAAATTTGATGAGGATTGGGCGATGAGTCATTTTTCGCCAGTGATTGTGACCCGCGAAGGCATGGCAGTGATCGGACTCAAGGCAGTGACGACGGTGCAAGCCAGCGTCGAACACGGCGCGATCAAACGGCTGGAAGCCTCACTCTTCAAGCGCAGCATTGATATTCCCAACCGCGTCGCCAAAACGAAAATCTTGATTCAAATTTATCCACCGAACGGCTATTTCAGCTACAACACCTCGTATACCGTTTTGCTCGGTTATCCGGTTGCCAATCTCGACACGATTCCGACAGCTATGGCGGGTTATCAAATCCCATCAGGGCAGTACGCCAAAGTGACACATGTGGGCGACGAAGCGTGGATCAGCAAAACCTACTCGTTCATCTATCGCCATTGGCTGCCACGCCGCCAGCGCACTCCGCCGACTTATGACTATGAAATCTGGGATACCCGCTATTTACCCGGCCAACCCCAAAGCCAGATTGATATTTTTGTTCCCCTAAGCGGCAATCGCGGCGGTGTATGGTGACAGAAATATTGATAGCTAAAGCTCTTTGTTAGCATCTAGCGTTTGATAGACAATCTTGACTAAGTCATTTCGGTTTCTGACTGTCATAATCCACAATATCAATAGAAAAATACTTGATAAAAACATACCCACGGAGAACAAGGGAACAAATCTCATTGCATAAGCAAAAATACAGCTCCAAACAAAAAACCAACCCGTAATGAGGAAAAAGAATAAAGGGATATGTCCGAATCCTTTTATCTCAAAAGGGATACGTCCGAATCCTTTTATGTGAACAGAACCATTTACATTTCTTTTTAATTGTCCTTGCACCTCTGCATACAAATTCTTTCCAACATCACGATTCAGATCAAATTTCTTACCGTTGGCATCGTCATAGACATGTACCATAATATCCCTTCTCGAAGCTAACGAACCGGTTCCTCGTTTCGATTTTGCCAAAAGCCTCGCTACACACTTGTCCATTGTGAGCGTAGTCGTAAATTCAAAATGTTTTTCAAGGAAAGCAACCATATAATTTTCCACTTGATACAAGTAAGGTTTTTCCAATACTATTGTTGCTGCATTTACACAGAATATGGCAAGTGTCGCGTCATAATTTTGACGATTTATTTTCTTTGAAGCTTGGCTACAAATTTGAAGTCGCTTTAGCAGACTTGTCAGGTGAATAGCATGATGGCTTCAGCCTCATGCGAGACAAACCGCGTCATTAGTAATTGTGAAACATACTCTCACTATACTTCCATCTCTTATAAATGAGGTTTATTTTCGGTTAATCCGACAAATCCTTCTCTAACCATTCGTCAACCTTCTAAACAATTCTGCTCCCTCAAAATGGTTAGCGCCAACCTTCCCAAAGAGTTACAAAATGTTCTTCCAAAAGGTAACCCATTCTCGCTTCATATCGACTAAATTGTTTATAGGAGCGTATTGCTCCCTTCCCTTGTTACTACGGGGGAAGGGCTGGGGTTAGGGGTTTCCACGCACCTTAACATCAAACAGTCGCTATGGCAGCGCCCAGCCCTAAATGGCATTGGCAGTCCGCCGCCACTGCTGCCACAAAACTGCACTCGTGAATCTGAAGAAATTGCAGCATCTTCCGAATCTTCGGCACTTCGCTCCCTCAAATCCGCCGTAAAAGCGTCTGTCGCCAATGCGGTTTTTGCAGTTTTTGCGAATCATCCGAATCACGCTACCGCCGGAACAGGCTCCGCACGAAGAACCAAACGTTCGCTGGACGTTCGGCCAAGCGCCGCATGAAGTAGGGATACCACGCTGCCCCAAATGGAACATATACCCGCACTGGATAACCCGCCGCAGCCAATTCATCCTGCCGTGCCGAACGGATGCCGTAGAGCATCTGAAATTCGTAGCGGGTTGGCTTGAGCGTTTTGATTTCGTTCGCCGCCGCCGCGATCATTTTTTCATCGTGGGTCGCAATGCACAAATAACCCGCTGTTTGCAGGAAGTTGTGCATGATTTTGACGTAGTTAGCATCCACATCCGGCTTATCGGGGAAAGCGTGTTCCGGTGATTCAAGGTAAGCACCTTTGCACAACCGGATATGTGCGCCTTCCGCTCCCAGCGCTTGCATATCGGCCTCACTGCGGCGGAGGTAAGCTTGAATGACCGTCCCCACATTATCGAAGTTGTATTCATCGCGCATCGTCCGGTAAATTTTGAGGGTAATGTCGGTGTAGGGTGTGTTTTCCATATCAATCGTCACTGGAATACCAAATTGCTTGGCATCCGTCAGCACATGCCGCAGGTTGGTCTGGCACAGGTCTTCGCTAATATCCAAACCAAAATGTGTCAGTTTCAGCGAGATACCAGCCTTTAAGCCCTCATCATGGATGCGTTTCAGTAGATCGCGATAGGTTTTGACGACTTCCTGTGTATCCTCAGCCCGCTTAACACTTTCGCCTAGATAATCCAGTGAGGCCAGCAAGTTACGGGCATTGAGAGCTTTAGTGGCACTGACAGCTTCATCCAGTGTTTCGCCGGCTACGAAGCGCAGGGCAACCCGACGCGCCACACCCCATCGGCTCATAATGCTGCGTGCCCATCCCGCAACCGATAAGTACAAGAGTATGCGTCTGAGTAGGTTTTCCATCGACTTGTTCCCTGTTCACGGCTTGACTGTGGCTGATAGTTTAGCGTAGTGCCACACTCTCGCACCACATATGGTCAAGTAATGGTTCGAGCGGTTTGGGCAGTGTGCCTTGATAGCTCATCACCAGCCGGTAACGGGCGCGTGTCATGGCCGTAAAAAGTTTTCGCCGACCGACCGTTACCGCATCTGCATCGTCAACATGAGGGAAGGCATCATGCAGATGAGGTATAAAGACCACCATGAACTCCAACACTTTCATTTTCTCGAAATACTGCACGTAAACCCCTTGCCGCGCCCATTCTGCCCATTGATCCATATGCCATTTGGAGTGACAGAGAATCGCAATTTGCCCCGGTGACGCGCCACCATCAAGTAAATCACGCAGTTTGTCGTCGATGAAGGTGGTTTCACTGCCAGAATCGCGGCAAACAATCAGTGCAGGCATCGGGCCGCTACCCAATTCATAGGAGCTAAAGTCTGGCTCGGCGCGTTCTTCGGTGGATCGTAATGTCTCGTCGGCTTCGATGAGGCTGTGCGCGGCTTGGCTGATTTCGCGCGTCGAACGAAACGGCACCCGCAGAATACGCGTCCGCCCGACCACCGATAAGCCTTTTTGCGCCCAACTATACGAGCAAAAAATACTCTGCGAAGGATCATCACAAATCAGCAAATCACCATGCGGCTTAAGCAGCGCTAACGCCAACTGCGTCCATGAAGGTGCGAAATCTTGTCCCTCATCAATGAACACCGCATCATAGGCTTGCCGCATCGGATGATTTTCTGCATCGTTAAGGGTAGCTATAGCGACGGTTGCCACATCATCCCAATCGTAACCCTGTGCCGCTTGATAAGCGCGATAACGGTTGAATAGGGCATTGAGCGTTTCTCGCCTCGCCCGTTCCAGCCGCTGACCGCGTCCACTGCGATCTGATTCAAGGTAGCTGTTATCATCCAGCAGCGCCATCTCTTTGCGCCACGCAAATTCTGCCGCGATGAATTCCGCTGATAATCCCAATGCAAATAAGGTTTCGCGTTCATACTGGCGCAGCCATTCGCGGGTTTTGATCGGTTCACGCCAGCTATTACCCAGTATCATCCGGCAAATTCGGTGGAAGCTGGCAACCATCACTTGCTCATCCGGTAGATGTAAGCGCGCTTTGAGGTCACGCGCCAGTTCGACGTTAAAACTCATCACCAGCAGCCGCGCCTGTGGATACTGGCTCACCAGATGCTGTGCCCGCCGCACCAGTACCAATGTCTTGCCGCTGCCTGCCACGCCGCGCACCAATCTCACACTGGCGCTGCCGGGGATGTCCTGCGTTTCTTCGGATAGCGGTTCGTACTCAAATAGCGCCAACTGCTGCGGATGTGTCGAATGCAGTGGCTCATTAATCAGGCCGTGTTGAAGTTCGGTCAGCGTACCAACTGGCAAACCATTCTCATTTTGTACGACCAGCGACGGATTTAAGACTTCACGCACGATGTCCAACATATCTAACGAAAGTGGCTGCTCTAAGGTGAACTTCAACGGCAAATTGGTGATGGCCTGTTGCAAGGTATCCGCATTACGGAGCAGTTCCTTGCCGATGACTACACCACGCGGCCAAATCCCTTTTTTCTCAAATTGTTCGATGACTCGCTGGCTGATGCGCGGTAAGGCGACCATCACCTGCCACGGGAACTTGAGCCGCTTGCGCCCTTTGTACTGCTCCCAGAGTTCGACGCGCTGTTCAAACCGCTTATTCAGATCATAGGCATAACGCTGTGCCGTCATGACTGGATTTTCGTGGTTCATATCCGTGCCATTACTGCGAACGGTATGGATCAACTGTTGGTCGCCGCCAGCCAGTTTCACCCAATCTTTGACCTCGATCACCACCACAC